>NZ_JBVJVK010000021.1:0-30471 GCF_055603705.1 Actinosynnema sp. NPDC037264
TCCTCCCCACCCCCCCCCCCCCCCCCCCCCCCCCCCCCCCCCCCCCCCCCCCCCCCGTCCACCCCCCCCCCCCCCCCCCCCCCCCCCCCCCCCCCCCCCCCCCGGGCGGTCACTTGGACTCGAGGACCTCGCTGCGGGCCCGCTCGCCCGCCTTGGTCAGCGCCTCGTCCACCGGCGTGCTCCCGGACATGATCGCCGAGTGGGTCTCCTGCAGGATGTTCTGCAACGCGGCGGTCTGCGCCGAGACGGGGTTCTCCGCACGGGTGTCGTGCGTGGTGAACGAGAACCGGGACAGCTCGTCGGACGGCATGCCCTGCACCCCGAAGTACGCCTGCACCACCGGGTCGGTCAGCGTCGCGGGCGTGATGCCGATGGACGCCAGCGCCGTGGCGCCGCCCTCGCCCGCGACGAAGGTCAGGAACTTCTTGGCGGCCGCGACCTTGTTCTCGTCGATCGCGGCGTTGACGCCGATGCCGGTGGGGTCGCCGAAGGTGATCGGCTTGTCCTTGGCGCCCGCGTCGGCCTGCGGCGCCGGCGCGAAGCCCCACTGGAACGGCTGCGCGGTGCCGGCCTTCTGCTGCGCGAGCAGGGTCGCGACGTACCAGCTGCCCATCAGCATCATCGCGGCCTGCTGCGTGCCGAACTGCGCCTGGTACTGCAGGGTGTTCGTGGTCGCCGTGCCGTAGTCCACCTGCGCGCCTGCCTGCTGCTGCTCCAGCGCGCGCTTGTAGTAGGGCGCGAGGTAGCCGTAGTCACCGCTGCCGAGGTCGGCGCCCTGCGTCTGGGCCAGCGCCAGGCCCTGCACCGTCGACTGCCAGACGTGCTGGTAGGCGGCCTTGGCGGGCGATCCGGCGGCCTTCAGCCCCGCCGCCAGGTCCGCCGAGGCCTTCTCGTACTCCGCCCACGTCCAGGTCTCGCTCGGCGGCGTCACGCCCGCCGCGGTGAAGAGGTCCTTGTTGTAGTAGAGGTACCAGGAGTCCTGCCGGTAGGGCACGGCGTACGTCACGCCGTCCACCTTGTAGTTGCCGAGGCCGTTGACCTTGTCACCGAGGCCGCCCGCGACGTCGGAGACGTCCAGCAGCTGCTCGCCCGCCTGGTAGGTGATGAAGTTCTTGAGGTTCTTCAGGACGTACAGGTCGGGCGCGCTGCCGGCCGCCAGGTCCGCGGTCAGCTGGGTGTCGTAGTTGGTGGCGTCGTACTCCTTGAACTCGACCTTCACCTCCGGGTTCTGCGCCTGGAACGCCTCGGCGAGCTTCTGGAACTCGGGCGTGGTCTTCATGCTCCACGCGCTCATCGTCAGCGTGACCGGGCCGCCGGTGTCGGCGGGTTCGTCGGCGCCGCAGGCGGTCGCGGTGAGCGTGAGGGCGGTGACGGCGGCCGCGATGGCGGTCCACCGGGGATGGCGGTGTCGCATGGTCCTTCACTTCCTGGTCGAGCCACGGGGAGAACGGGGAGCGCGGGTGGGTTGCCCGCCGGTCAGGACAGCGCGACGCGGGTGCGCGCGCCGTCGGGCCACCGGGTGGTGACCCGGGTCGTCGGCCCGAGGTCGAGCCGGACCTCGGGTTCGACGGACCAGGAGCCGGCGCCGCGCGCCAGTTCCAGCAGGACGGCGAACCACTCGCCGGGCACGACGGGGCACCGGGCCCACGGGACCGCGGCGACCGGTCCGAGGGGTCCGGCGTCCTCGTGCACGGACACGCCCGAGTCGGTCGTCTGTCCTACGAGGACGGTGAGCGTCGAGCGCGTGCCGTCGTCACCCTGGACGCACGGCGCTTCGGTGGACCGGATGTCGACGTCCGCGCCCGCGACGGCCCACCCGGACAGCCGCAGGGCCACCGGCGGGCGGTCCTCGGCGACGTCGTCCACGCGGACCAGGCGGACTTCCCACGGACCGCGGACCAACGAGTGCACGGTGACCGTGCCCGCGTCGTGGTGGCGGCCCGACCAGCCCGAGCCGTGGCCCTGCTGCGCCTCGTCGGGCTCCAGCCAGCGCACGACGCCGGACGAGGAGCCGACGCCCACGGCGACGCCGTCCGCGTCGACCACCTCGGTGGCGCCGACCGCCATGCCGGACCGGTGGGACGCCCGGCCCTCGGCGTCGACCAGCACGACGGCCTGGTCGGCCGGATCGGCCCAGCTGCCCCGGTCCAGCAACGGGCTGGTCGCGGTGGAGTAGCCGAAGCGGGCGTAGAGCGGGGAGTCGCCCCTGGTGTCACCGGGGACCGCGTGGTCCGTGCCGTGGTTGACGACTCGCACGACGCCGTCCGCGGCCGTGCCGCTGACCAGCCAGCCCGGCGCCTTGATCGCCCGCACGTAGTCGCCCCGCTCGACCGGCAGCGGCAGTTCCCCGGCCAGCCACACCGGGTGGTCGGCGGGCAGGGCCAGCCCGAGCATGCCCTTCACCGCCCAGTACGGCGAGCCCGGACCCGAGTACGCCTGCGCGATGCGCGGCCACCGCCCGTGCCAGCCCAGGGACAGCAGGCCGTGCTCGTCGAGGGCGCCCCGGTCGACGAAGTGGCGCACGACGCTCGTCGCGGCCCGGCGCAGCACCCCGGGCGGCGTGGACGGCACCTCGGCGAGGGCGCCGGCCCAGAACGGCGCGGCGGCGGCGAAGCGGTAGGTCAGGCTGCGGCCCTGCACGAGCGGCGACCCGTCCGCGCCGACCAGGCGCACGGCGTCGAGCAGGAAGCGGTCGAGCAGCGCCGTGTCCCGGTCGCGGCGGGCCTCGGCGAAGCCGGCCGCGCCGGGCATCCGCGACCACAGCAGCGGGTAGACGTGCAGCGCCCAGCCGACGTAGTGGTCGAACGCGCGCTCGTGGCCGTCCGCCATCCAGGCGTCCTCGCGGAGGAAGCCGTCGTGGGTGGCGAGGTCCTCTTCGACGTCGTCCGGCGACCAGGGGCCGCCGACCGACCGCAGGAACGCCTGCACCACCAGCCGGAACCACACCCAGTTGATGCGCGGGTAGGTCGGGTCGCCCACGGCGGGCGCGAGGTAGGCGACGACCCGCTCCCGCACGGCCGGGTCCAGGCGGTCCCACAGCCACGGGCGGGTCAGGTCCAGCGCGAGCGCCAGCGAGGCGGCCTCGACCTTGGCCTGCGGGTGCTCGTCCAGGCGCACCCAGCGGTCCGGGGACGACGGGTCGGTGCCCGCCGCGATGCCCTCGGCGTAGAACTCGGCGAGGTTGTCCGGGTCGGCGCCGCGTTCGCCCGCGATCCGGAAACCCGCGAGCAGGAACGTGCGGGCGAAGCCCTCCAGGCCGTCCACGTCGGTCCCGTAGCCGCCGGCCGGTCCGGGCAGGGTGATCCGCGCGCGGCCCGGCGAGGCGAAGGGGCGCACCGCGCGCAGCATGGCGTCGGCCGTGCCCGCCCACTGGTCGCGGGTCCACCCGGCGACCGGGGTCGGTGGTGCGGCCCTCAACAGGGGTTCCGGCGGCATGTGACTCGTCCTTCAGCGTCGAAGGCGTTCGATCAAACAGTGCACAGTTACTTTCGTTTTTGATCGCTTTGCCTGTTAAGTAGTAAATACGTGCAGGAGCGATCGTGTCAAGACTCACATGAACGCTCTTCGCACGCATCCGCGCGGGGACGGCGTGGGCGCGGACCGGCCTGTCGCCGTGGGGTGTCACGGCGGGCCGCCCACATAATTGGGGTCACGATCAACGACGAGAGGACGTGCGGTGACGAAAGCGCGCATGGGGGACGGTGCGGCCGGCGGGACGCGGGCGACGGCCCGGCCGACCACAGGACCCCGGCCCGACGCCGCGGCGCCGTCGCCACGCGCCACCGCGGCGGACGCGTCGTGAACACCGAGTCCCGCACGCTCGCCGCCAAGAGGCGCGCCTCGATCCTGGAGGCGCTGCGCCGCGACGGCATGGTCCGCATCTCCGACCTCAGCGACAAGATGGGCGTCACCGCCGTGACGCTGCGCCGCGACATCGCCCACCTCGACGGCGAGGGCCTGCTGCGCCGGGTGCACGGCGGCGCCACGCTGCCCACCGCCGAGCTCCTGCCGGCCGCGACGCAGCCGTTAGAGGCCCCGGCGGAGCCCGTGCACTTCGGCGCTGCGGGCATGCTGGTCCCTTCGCTCGACTACTACTGGCCGGAGGTGGTCCGCGGCGCGGAGGAGGAAGCGTCCGCGAACGGGCTGCGGATCCTGCTCCGGGGCTCGTCCTACGGGAGCGCCGACGACCGGCCCCAGCTGGAGCGGCTGCTGGACCACGAGGACGTGTGCGGGCTGATCGCCGCGCCGAGCCTGACCGCGCCGTCGGCGGCGGCCACGATCGAGTGGCTGAGCACCATCGACACCCCGGTCGTGCTCGTCGAGCGCGTCGCGACGGTGGGCCCGCGCCAGGCCGTCGTGGAGTCGGTGGTGTCCGACCACGCCCTGGGCGCGGCCATGGCCGTGCACCACCTCGTGTCCCTGGGCCACCGCAAGGTCGGCCTGGTGACCAGCGAGAACAGCCCGACCTCCCCGCACGTGCACCGGGGCTGGCTCGACGCGTGCGCCGAGACCGGCCGCGACCCGCGGTCCACCGTGGACACCTCGATCCCGACGCCCGGCACGGCCGGGTGGGACACCGCGCTGGACGAGGTGCTCGACGCGTTGGCCGCCACCGGCACCACGGCGGTGCTCGTGCACGCCGACACCGAGGCGATGGCCCTGGTGCAGCGCGCCGAGCAGCGCGGCGTGCAGGTGCCGTCCGGGTTGTCGGTGGTGGCCTACGACGACGAGGTGGCGGCGCTGTTCACGCCGGCGCTCACCGCCGTGCGCCCGGCGCGGCGCTCCATCGGCCGGGCGGCGGTGTCGCTGCTGGCCGCCCGGCTGCACGACCCGGACCGGCCGTCGCACCGGGTGGTGATCACCCCGTCCCTGCGCGTGCGCGGCTCGTCGGTCCCGCCGCCCGCCTGACCGCACCCACCGCACCCACCGCACCTACCGCGCCAGCCAGCCGCCGTCGACCGGGAGGACGACGCCGTGGACGTAGTCGGCCGCGCGGGAGCACAGGAACAGCACCGCGCCCGCGATGTCCTCCGGTTCGGCCCAGCGACCCGCCGGGATCCGGTCGAGGATGGACCGGTTGCGGTCCGGGTCCGCGCGCAGGGCGCCGGTGTTGTCGGTGGCGACGTAGCCCGGCGCGACGGCGTTGACGTTGACGCCGCGGTGCGCCCACTCGTTGGCCAGTGCCTTGGTCAGGCCGGCCACCGCGGACTTCGACGCCGTGTACCCGGGCACGGTGATCCCGCCCTGGAAGCTCAGCATGGACGCGACGTTGACGATCCGGCCCGAGCCGCGGGCCAGCATCGCGCGGCCGACGTCGCGCGACAGCGTCCAGGTGGCGCGCAGGTTGACGTCGATCACGTGGTCGAAGTCGGCGTCGCTGTGCTCGGCGGCGGGCGCGCGGCGGATCGTGCCGCCGTTGTTGACCAGGACGTCCACCTCCCGCGCGGCCAGGAGAGCACCCAGCTCGGCCACCTGCGCGTGGTCGGCGAAGTCGGTCCGCACGGGGGTGAACACCCGGCCCTCGCCCTCGACCGCGGCCCGTGCCGGGCTGTCGCCCTCTGGCATGGACGCGCTGATGCCGATCACGTCCGCGCCCGCGGCGGCCAGCAGCCGTGCGACGGCCAGCCCGATGCCGCGCGCCGCCCCGGTGACCGCGGCTGTCTTGCCGGTCAGGTCGAGCAGGCCGGCCGCCTCCGGCGTCATCGCAGCGCCGCCGCGGGGTGCGGGTCCATGTCGTCGAACGCCTGGTTCTCCCCCGCCATGGCCCAGACGAAGCTGTACGCGGCCGTGCCGACGCCGCTGTGCACCGACCACGGCGGCGAGATCACCGCCTGGCGGTCGGCCACCACCAGGTGCCGGGTCTCGTTCGGCTCGCCGAGCAGGTGCACGACGCGGGCGTCCTCGGGCAGGCCGAAGTAGAGGTAGACCTCCATGCGGCGCTCGTGGGTGTGCGCGGGCATGGTGTTCCACATGCTGCCGGGGTGCAGCGACGTCACGCCCATCACGACCTGGCAGCTGCGGACGCCGTTCTCGTGGATGTACTGGGTGAGCGTGCGGCGGTTCGAGGTCAGCGGGTCGCCCAGCTCGCGCACGGTGCCGGCGCCCGGCTCCACCAGCACGGTCGGGTAGGCCGTGTGCGCGGGCGCGGAGAACAGGTAGAAGGCGGCGGGCGCCTCGGCGTCGTCGGACGCGAACGACACCTCCGCGACGCCGCGGCCGACGTACAGGCAGGCGGTCGGCGCGAGCCGGTGCTCCTCGCCGTCGACGGTCACCGTGCCCGGTCCGCCCACGTTGACGATCCCGGCTTCGCGGCGGTCGAAGAACCGCTCCGACTTCAGCTCCGGGAACGCCGGCAGGTGCAACGGGCCGGCGCTCGGCAGCGCGCCCACCAGCACCACCCGGTCGTGGTGGCTGTAGACCGCGCGCACCTCGCCGTCGGCGAACAGGTCTTCGACCAGGTAGTGCTGCCGCAGGTCGTCCGTGGTCATGGACGGGACCTGCTGCGGCGCGGTCGCGTAGCGCTGCTCCACGTTGCGTCGCCTTCCTTCGGTCGGATCGTTTCACTCAGGTGACGGTCGGAAACAGTCAATCTCAGACACAAAGGAAGGGCAAGACTGTACAGTTTGCTTGTTACGATCAGTTTCGATCAGAACGACGAGGCGAGCAGGCGGTCATGGCGGACAAACCGGGTGCGGAGGCCAAGGGCGCGATGCTGCCCGCCGCCCGACGGCAGTGGCTGCTGGAGCACTTGGCGGGCCGGGGCGTCGTGCGGATCACGCACATCGCCCAGGCCATGGGCGTCACGCCGGTCACCGTGCGGCGGGACGTGAACGACCTGGCCGCCGAGGGCCTGGTGGAACGGGTGCACGGCGGGGTCAGGCTGGTCGCCGACGTGCCCGCCGAGCCGTCCGGCGAGGACACGACGCCCGCGATCGGGATGGTCGTGCCGTCGCTGGACTACTACTGGCCCGAGGTCATCCGCGGCGCGCAGGACACCGCGCACGAGAAGTGCGCCCGGCTCGTGCTGCGCGGGGCGTCCTACCAGGTCGACGACGTGCGGCACCAGGTCGAGTGGATGATGGGCAGCGGCGCGGTCGACGCGCTGCTCGTCGCGCCGCCGACCCGGGGCGCGGGGGCCGAGGAGCTCCTCGCCTGGCTGACGGCGCTGCCCGTGCCGGTGGTCCTGGTGGAGCGCTCGGCGGTGTCCGGCCCGTACCGGCAGCACGTCGAGTCCGTGCGCACCGATCACGCGGCGGGCGCGGAGCTCGCCGTCCGCCACCTGCACGGCCAGGGGCATCGCGGCATCGGGCTGGCGATCAGCGCGACCAGCCCCACGTCCGGTCAGGTCCGCGACGGCTGGCACGACGCGATGACCGACCTCGGGCTGCGGCCCGCGCCGGAGGTCAGCGTCGCCGCCTACTACGAGCCGGGCTGGGCGGTCGACGTCGACCGGGTGCTGGACCTGTGCGCCGAGCACGGGGCCACCGCGCTGGTCGTGCACTCCGACCGCGAGGCGGTGTCGCTGGTGCAGCGCGCCGAGGAACGCGGCATCCGGGTGCCGGCCGACCTGTCGGTGGTCGCCTACGACGACGAGGTGGCCAGGTTCGCCCACCCGCCGCTGACCGCCATGCGCCCGCCCAAGTACGCCGTGGGCAGCACCGCCGTGCACTTGGCGCTCGAACGCCTGGCCCAAGGCCCCGACCGGCCGGTGCGCCGGGTCGTCCTCAGCTCCGAACTGCGTGAACGCGCCTCGACCGGCGCACGCGCGGACGCACTGCGCTGATCACCGCACGCCGGCCCCACCGACCCGCCCGGTTCACGGCACGCAGGCCGTGCTGAGGCGTGCGGTGACCACCCTGGTGAGGGATCACCGCACGCCAACCGCACCAACGCGACCTTCCGCACCCGGCTTACCGCACACCTGCCGCGCTGACGCGTGCGGCGGCCCACGTGGCCGGATCGGCGACGAGCAGCCGTGCCACGTCGGCCGGTGGCAGCGGCACGGCGACGTCGGACATCGTGCACAGCGCCCCGGCCGCGGCGAGGTGACCGGAGCGCAGGCAGCGCCCGGGTGGAGCGCCTGCCAGGCGGCCCGCCAGGAAACCCGCGGCGAAGGCGTCGCCCGCGCCGACCGGTTCCACGACGTCCACCTCCAGCGCGGGCTCGAACACCGGCTCCGCGCCCGCCGCCAGCACGGACGCGCCGGTCGCGCCCTGCTTGACCACCACGGCGCCGGGTTCGGGCAGCACCTCCCGGACCGCGGCCGGCTCGGACACGCCCCACAGCGCCTCGGCCTCGTCGTCCCCGACCAGGACGAGGTCCGCCTTCGCGGCCAGGGAGCGCAGCACGTCCGGCCCCGACGGACCCCACAGCGCCGGTCGCCAGTTCACGTCGAACGACGTCGTGACGCCGGGGCGGTCCAGCAGGGCGTGCACCAGCGCCAGGCACGACGGCGACAGCGCGGCCGTGATGCCGGTCAGGTGCACGAACGACACCGCGCCCAGGTCCAGCCGGTCGACCAGCTCCGGCCCGAGCGCGGACGCCGCCGAGCCCGCGCGGTAGTAGCGCACGGCGCTGCCGGTCCGGCCCGCTTCCTTGATGTACAGGCCGGTGGGCCGGGTCGGGTCGACCACCACGCGCGAGACGTCCACGCCCGCACCCGCCACGGACGCGACGACCGCCCGACCGAACGGGTCGTCGCCCACCGCGCTCACCCAGCCGACGGGGACGCCGAGCGCGGCCAGCGCGCAGGCCACGTTGGACTCCGCGCCGCCGGTGCCCCGCGTCCAGGCGCGCACGTCCTCGGGAGGCCCCGCTTCGGCGGGGGTGAACACGGCCATGGTCTCGCCAACGCACAGCACCGCGACCACTTCGACTCCTTCGGTCTCAGACCCGAACAAAACGATCGTAAACGATCAAATAGTGCTTGACTCGACTTAAACGATCGCACATGCTCGTCCCGGCACCGACTTGCTCTTGCTCTCCCGCTCCACCACCGGCCAGGCCCGGACACCGCAGAGGAGATCAACGACGATGAACCCTCGCCGAACACCCCGCCGTTCCCGGTCGAGGCTGGCCGCCGCCGGCCTGGCCACCGCGGTGGTCGCGACCCTGGCGGTGACGTACCCGTCGACCGCCGGCGCGCAGGACGCGACCGCCGCGGTCACCGTGCGGCCGGACCCGTCCTACCAGCAGCCCGCGTTCGAGGGCTGGGGCACGAGCCTCGTCTGGTTCGCCAACGCCACCGGCGGCTACCCCGACGCGATCCGCAACCGCCTCGCCAACCTGCTCTACGGCGACGACGGCCTGCGGCTCAACATCGCCCGCTACAACATCGGCGGCGGCAACGCGCCCGACGTCCGCGACGACTACATGAAGGCCGGCGCGACGATGGAGGGCTTCTGGCGGGCGCCGGAGGGCACCACCCGCGAGGACGTGGACTGGTGGAACCCCGACGACCCGGCCCACTGGGACCTCTCGGCCGACGCCAACCAGCGCTGGTGGATCGACCGGATCAAGGACGAGGTCAGCCACTGGGAGGCGTTCAGCAACTCGCCGCCGTGGTTCCAGACCGTCAGCGGGTACGTCTCCGGCGGGTTCGACCCCTCCGCCGACCAGATCCGCGCCGACCGGGTGGACGACTTCGCCACCTACCTGGTCCGGGTCTCCGAGCACATCGAGCGGACCCACGGCATCCGGTTCGACACCATCGATCCCCTCAACGAGCCGAACACCCCGTACTGGGGCACCCAGCTCGGTCCGGACGGTCAGCCGACCGGGGGCAGGCAGGAGGGCGCCCACGCGGGCCCGGCCCTCCAGCAGAGCGTGGTCCTCGCCCTCCGCCGGGCACTGGACGACTCGGCGCTCGACGCCCGACTGTCCGCCATGGACGAGACCAGCCCCACCATCTTCCGCACCAACTGGAACGCCTACGGCGCCGAGGGCAAGGCCGCCGTCGACCAGCTCAACGTGCACACCTACGGCACCGGCCACCGCACGTCCGCGCGCGACATCGCCAAGGGCGCCGACAAGCCGCTGTGGATGAGCGAGGTGGACGGCACCTGGGGCACCGGCCAGAGCTTCACCAGCATGGAGCCGGGACTGGGCATCGCCGAGCGGATCGTCAACGACATGCGCGAGCTGGAACCGTCCGCGTGGTTGCTGTGGCAGGCGATCGAGGACTACAACCCGCAGGCCGCGGCCGGCAAGAACTGGGGCGCGATCCAGGTCCCGTTCGACTGCCCGGCCGACGCCACGCCCGTGACGTGCCCGATCCGCACGAACACCAAGTTCCACACCATCCGCAACTTCACCCACTTCGTGCGACCGGGTGACCACGTCATCAAGGTGGACAACACGTCCAGCCTGGCCGCGGTGTCCGCCGACGGCTCGTCCGCCACGGTCGTCCACATCAACAACACCACCGAGCCGCGCGCCGTCACGCTCGACCTGTCGCGCTTCGGCGCGGTCCACGCGAACGCCTCGGTGACGCCGGTCGTCAGCGATGTCGACGGCGGTCTGGTGCGGGGCAAGGCGGTGCGGGTCGCGGACCGCTCGGCGACGCTCACCGTGCCCGCCAAGTCGGTGACCACCTTCGTGGTCGACGGCGTGCGCGGCGTGGCGTCCGACGCGGCGCTGGTGCAGCCCGGTCACAGCTACACGCTGAACGGCGTGCAGAGCGGCAAGGCGCTGGTGCCCTCCGCCGACGGGAACTCGGTCGTGCTCGGCGCCGCCGACCAGGCCGACGCGACCGCGCGGTGGCGCATCGAGCCGGTGACCGCGGGCATCGGCAACCGCGAGCGCTACGCGGTGCGGCACGACAGCGGCAAGCGCCTGGCCGACCGGGGCGGCAACCTCGTGCTCGAACCGGGCGCGCAGACCGACCCGGCCGCCCAGTGGATCATGTCGACCACGGGCGACGGCAGCTACACGTTCGTCAACGCCGCCACCGGCCGGCTCTTCGACGTGGTCGGCCAGGGCACGGGCGTCGGCACCAGGGTGGGCGTGTACGTGCCCAACTCGGGGTCGAACCAGCGGTGGACGGTCGTGGACCGGACCCCGCGCACGAGCTGACCGGTACGGCGAACCGACGAGAGGGACGGCGATGGTGTCGGACACCGGGCGAGCGCTCGCACCGAAAGCGACCTTGGTGTCCGACACCTTGCTGGACCCGGCCGCGCTGTTCTTCGTGTCCTACGACGGCGTGGTCAACAACAACTCCTTCCAGCGGGACGCGATCGTCACCTTCGCCGGTCACCAGTACGCGACCTGGTACACCGGCAGCCGCCACGCCGTCGTGGCGCGCAGGCCGCTCGGCGGCGCGTGGGAGAAGGTCGTGCTGCCGCACCGGCTGAGCGTGGACGACTCGCACAACGTGATCTCGCTCGGCATCTCCCCGCAGGACGGGACGCTGCACGTCGCGATGGACACGCACGACAACCCCGTCTTCTACGTGAAGTCGATCCCGGGCCTCGTCACGCGACCGCTCACGACCTCCTGGGACGCGGCGGCGTTCGGCGCGGTGCAACGGACTTTGGACGGCGTCGACCCGGGCGAGCTGAGCTACCCCCAGTTCGTGGTGACCCCGGAAGGGGTCCTCCAGCTGAGCTACCGCACCGGCAGGTCCGGGAACGGCGTCAACGAGCTGGCCGAGTACGACCGCGGGACCTGGCGACGGCTGGGCGCCTGGAGTTCGGCGACCGGCGAGTACACCGGGCCGAGCGGTGTCGTGTCCACGAGGCGCAACATGTACCTGCACGGGCTGGACTACGACCGGCACGGACGCCTGCACGCCGCCTTCACGTGGCGCGAGGACGATCCCGGCGTGCTGTGCGCGCCCGGCGGCCTGACCAACCACGACACCGGTTACGTCCGCAGCGACGACCGGGGCCGCACCTGGCGCACCGGCGCGGGCGCCGTCGTGGGCACGACCGGCGGGGAGCGCGTGGCCGTCTCCTCCCCCGGCGTCCTCGTCGACCACCTCGGCCCGGACCACGCGCTCATGAACCAGGAGAGCCAGGCCGTCGACTCGACCGGCACGCCGCACGTGGTGATCAGCTACGTGCCGGAGCGGTTCACCCGGTGCGTGTCGGACTACGCCGCGCAGCGGGCGCGGTACGCGCGCACCTTCCACCTCACCCGCTCGGGAGGCACGTGGACCAAGCGCGAGGTGCCCGTGCCGCCCCGCAGCACCCAGCGCACGAAACTGGTCTTCGACCACGCCGACAACGCCTACCTGGTGATGCCGCGCGGCCGGATCGTGGCGGCGAGCGAGGCGAGTGGGTGGACCGACTGGACCCTGCTCTTCGACCGGCCGGCGATGAACGCGTTCGGCGAGGTCAACGTCGACGCGTCGCGGGTCGCGGTCGACGGCGTCCTGTCCGTGCAGTACCAGCAGGCCTCGTCGGGCACCACGCCGTCGCCGATCCGGGTCGCGGACTTCCGACTGGCCTGACGGGCGACCGGGTTCCCGCGTCGGCGGGAACCCGGTCGTGCCCTCAACTACGCCGCCAGACCTGGTTCGGCTTGCCGTTGCAGTGCCAGAACCCGACCGCGCTGCCGTTCGCGGTGGCCTCACCGGTCACGTCGAGGCACAGGCCGGACTGGTTGTTGGTCACCGTGCCGTTCGAGTGCAGGGTCCACTTCTGGTTCGCGCCGCCGTGGCAGTCCCAGATGATCAACCGGGCCTCGGTGCCGCCACCGCCCTCGGCGTCGAGGCACTTGGCGCCGTAGACGCGCAGCTCCTGGGCGGCGGTGTGGGCCCACTGCTGGTTGGCGCCCCCGTTGCAGTCCCAGAGCGTCGGCGCCGTGCCGTTGGTCCGGCTCGCGCCCGGAACGTCGAGGCACCGGTTGGACCCGGCCCCGCGCAGCACGCCGTCGGTCGGCGTGGTGGTACCGCCGCCCCACGCCCACCGCAGCCGGTCGGCGCCGCTGGGGTTGGTGACGTTCAGGGTGAGGTTGGCGCCGCTGCCGCTCAGGGTGGTCAGGGAGTAGCTGTCACCGGTGCGCAGGCCCGGCCAGTACACCGAGCCCATGCGCAGCGAGCGCAGGGTGTCGGTCGCGGCCTGGAGGTAGGCGACCTCGTAGGAGCCGTTGACCGGACCGTTGTAGTCCAGGCCCGAGGTCATCTCGGCGCCGAACTCGTCCAGCACGGTGCGCGAGGCGCAGGTGCCGATGCGCGCCCGGAGGTCGTCGGCCCACTGCTGCGGGCTGGTCCAGTCCTTGTGCCAGAAACCGTACTGGTGCAGCGCGAGGTACGTGCCGTCGAGCCGGCTGTCCGCGCACACCGGCTTGACGTCCTCGCTGTAGCCCGTGCCGCCGATGAACACCCGGCCGCGCGGCACGGACGGCCGGGCGGTCAACCAGTTCGCGGCGACGTCGCGCCACTCCTGGCTGCTGTAGCCGAACGGCTCGTTCATCGGCTCGAAGTACACCGCGGCGTCGGCCGCGTACTTCGCGGTGATCCGGTTCCACATGGTGTTGAACGCGGCGGTGTCGTCGATGCGGCCGTCCTTGGCCGTCGGGGACTCCCAGTAGCCCAGGACGACCTTGAACCCCTTGGCCGCGGCGGCGTCGATCGCGCCGGTGTAGGAGTTCCAGAAGGGGCCGTTGACCGTGGCCGGGTTCACCGGCAGCCGCACGGTGTTGGCGCCGAGCTTGGCCTGGAACTGCCCGATGACCGCCGTCGCCTTGGCGTGGGTGGTGGCGTAGTCGTCCGATTTGGACAACCCCGAGGGCACTACCTCGTCGGCGGCGTAGTTGTCGCGCGGGTCGGCCCAGTTGACCCCCTTGAACTGGCTGGTGTCCGCACTGGCGGGCGAGGCCGTCGCGGTCAGCAGCCCGGCCACGCCCAAGGCGCAGCCGACCGCCGCCGCGACGCGCGAGAGGCGTCGGGTGGGCGAAGAGTTCATCGTTGATCTCCTCTTGAGTGGTGCCGGGTGGAGGGGACCTTGCGGAACACGTCATGTTTGCGCAAACATGAGCGGCGGCCGCGCCAGTCTGTGACCCCGGCGACAGGCTGTCAAGAGGATCGGCCGGGACCCCGCACCCACCGCGGAGCCGCACGGCCCCCTGGACAGGCCCGAGTCGACGAGCTAGCGTCGGCCGCCAAATGTTTGCGTAAACATCTTCGCCGCGGTCAACAGGAGAGACGATGACGTCCATCTCGGCGCCGGTCGAGGCGCCACCGGCACGCCCGGCGCGGAACGCCGGCCGCCTGCGCGTCGACCGGAAGGGTTGGCTGTTCGTCGCGCCGTTCCTGGCCGTGTTCGCGTTGGTGTTCCTGGCGCCGATCGTCTACGCGGTGTGGTTGAGCCTGTTCCGCGAGCAGGTGTTCTTCGGCGGCACGGAGTTCGTGGGGCTGGACAACTACGCGGCGGTGCTCCGGGACGGGAAGTTCTGGGAGTCGTTCCTGCGGGTGCTGCTGTTCCTGGTCGTCCAGGTGCCGATCATGCTCGGCCTGGCGCTGGTGGCGGCGTTGGCGATCGACAGCGCCCGGCTGCACGCGGCGGGGTTCTTCCGGATCGTGGTGTTCCTGCCCTACGCGGTGCCGGCCGTCGTGGCGACGCTGATGTGGGGCTTCATCTACGGCGACAGCTTCGGCCTCGCCGCGGACCTCAACGGGTTGCTGGGCGACAAGGTCGTCCTGCCGCTGTCGGGCGACTGGATCCTGTTGTCGATCGGCAACATCGTGACGTGGGAGTTCGTCGGCTACAACATGCTGATCCTCTACTCGGCGCTCAAAGTCGTGCCGCACGACCTGTACGAGGCCGCCGCCATCGACGGCGCGGGCGCGTTCCGCACGATCGCGAGCGTGAAGCTGCCCGCGATCCGGGGCGCGGTGATGATCGCGACGATCTTCTCGATCATCGGCAGCTTCCAGCTGTTCAACGAGCCGAACATCCTGCGGGCGTTGGCGCCTAACGCGATCAGCACGTACTACACGCCGAACATGTACGCCTACACGTTGTCCTTCGGCGGCCAGCAGTACAACTACTCGGCCACGGTGGCGATCGTCATGGGCGTCATCACCGCGATCATCGCCTACGTCGTGCAGCTGCGCGGCACGCGGAAGGGTGCGTGAGGACCGTGGCCCTGTCCCCGCTCCGACCCCGCAAGTCCCGCCTGCTGACCACGGTCATGGCGGTGTACCTGGTCTACACGCTGGTGCCGCTGGCGTGGCTGCTGATCAGCGCCACCAAGACCCAGCAGGACCTGCTCTCCACGTCCGGGCTGGCGTTCGGCGGCACGTTCGCGCTGTTCGACAACATCGGGCAGACGTTCACCCACGACAACGGGATCTTCCTGCGCTGGCTGGGCAACACGCTGCTCTACGTCGTCGTGGGCGCGGGCGGCGCGACCGCGTTGGCCACCGCGGCCGGCTACGGCCTGGCCAAGTACCGCTTCCGCGGCCGGCGCGCCGTGTTCGCCGTGCTGCTCGGCGCGATCGCGATCCCCGGCACCGCGCTGGCCGTGCCGACGTTCCTGATGTTCAGCAACCTGGGCCTGACCAACACGCCGTGGGCGATCATCATCCCGTCGCTGGTCAGCCCGTTCGGCCTGTACCTGGTGTGGACCTACACCACCGAGGCCGTGCCCGACGAGCTGCTGGAGGCCGCCCGCATCGACGGCGCGGGCGAGCTGCGGATCTTCTTCACCGTCACCCTGCGCCTGCTCGCGCCGGGCGTGGTGACGGTCGCGCTGTTCGCGGTGGTGTCGACGTGGAACAACTACTTCCTGCCGTTGATCATGCTCAGCGAACCCGACTGGTACCCGCTCACGGTGGGGCTGAATCAGTGGAGCGCCCAGGCCTCCGGTGTCGGCGCGCAGCCGATCTACCACCTCGTGATCACCGGCTCGGTCATCACCATCGTCCCGCTCGTCATCGCGTTCCTGCTGCTCCAACGCTTCTGGCAGTCAGGTTTGACCGCGGGCAGCGTCAAGCAGTAACCCTCTCCCACCGCCGCGAAAGGACCCCCACGATGTCACCCACCAGGCGCAGCCGGGTGGCCATAGTCCTGGCCACCGCCCTCGCCACCGCGCTCTCCGCCTGCTCCTCCGGCGACGGCGGCGGCACGACGCCGGGCGGCGCGACCGGCACCCAGGACGCGGTCGACGCCGCCCTGCGCGACGGCGGCGAGATCACCTACTGGAGTTGGACCCCGTCCGCCAAGGCGCAGGTCGAGGCCTTCCAGCAGGAGCACCCCAACGTCAAGGTCAACTACGTCAACGCCGGCACCGGCAACGACCACTACACCAAGCTCCAGAACGCCATCAAGGCAGGCTCCGGCGCACCCGACGTCGCCCAGGTCGAGTACCAGGCGCTCCCCCAGTTCGCGCTGACCGGCTCGCTGGTCGACCTCGGCCAGTACGGCTTCCAGGCCTTCGAGGGCGACTACACCCCCTCGACGTGGAACTCGGTCAAGGTCGGCGGCGGCCTGTTCGGCCTGCCCCAGGACTCCGGCCCCATGGCCCTGTTCTACAACAAGGCGCTCTTCGACCAGCACGGCATCGCCGTGCCCAAGACGTGGGACGAGTACGTCGACGCGGCCAGGAAGCTGCACGCCGCCGACCCGACCAAGTACATCACCAACGACACCGGTGACGCGGGCTTCGCGACCAGCATGATCTGGCAGGCGGGCGGCAAGCCGTTCCGCACCGACGGCAAGTCCGTGAAGATCGACCTCCAGGACGAGGGCGCGAAGAAGTGGACCGCCGCGTGGGACCAGCTCGTCGAGGAGAAGCTGGTCTCCACCATCCCCGGCTGGACCGACGCGTGGTACAAGGCGCTGGGTGACGGCACTATCGCCACGCTGGCGACCGGCGCGTGGATGCCCGGTGTGCTGGAGTCCTCGGTGCCGGGCGGCGCGGGCAAGTGGGCCGTCGCCCCGCTGCCGACCTACGACGGCGGCACGCCGGTGACCGCGGAGAACGGCGGCAGCACGCAGTCGGTGCTCAAGCAGAGCGCCAAGCCCGCGCTCGCGGCGGCCTTCGTGCGCTGGCTCAACAACGGCAACGGCGTCAAGCCGTTCCTGGAGAGCGGCGGCTTCCCCGCCACGAAGGCCGACCTCGACTCCGCCGCCTTCAAGGACAAGGCCTCGCCCTACTTCGGCGGGCAGCAGATCAACCAGGTCCTGACCGCCGCCGCCGGCCAGGTCCTGCCGGGCTGGAGCTACCTGCCCTACCAGCTCTACGCCAACACCGTCTTCAACGACACCGTCGGCAAGTCCTACACCGACGCCACCGGCCTCGACCCCGGTCTGGTGGACTGGCAGAAGGCGCTCGTCGAGTACGGCAACCAACAGGGCTTCACCGTCAACGGCTGACCCGACGGCGGGGCGGCCCCCGACCGGCCGTCCCGCCACCGCGCACCCGCGCCGCACCCGGCGCCACACCCGGAAGGAACACCCGATCCCCGTGCCCGACTTCAGCATCGGCGAGCGCGACTTCCTGCTCGACGGCAGGCCGTTCCGCATCCTGTCCGGGGCCCTGCACTACTTCCGCGTGCACCCCGACCAGTGGGCCGACCGCATCGACAAGGCCCGGCGCATGGGTTTGAACACCATCGAGACCTACGTCGCCTGGAACGCGCACGCGCCCGCGCCGGACGCCTTCGACCTCACCGGCGGGCTCGACCTCGGCCGGTTCCTGCGCCTGGTCGCCGACGCCGGCATGCACGCGATCGTCCGCCCCGGCCCCTACATCTGCGCCGAGTGGGACAACGGCGGCCTGCCCGCCTGGCTGTTCCGCGACCCCGAGGTGGGCGTCCGCCGCGCCGAACCCCGTTACCTGGCCGCCGTCAAGGCCTACCTCGACCGCGTCTACGAGGTCGTCGCCCCGCTCCAGGTCCAGCACGGCGGCCCCGTCATCCTCGTGCAGATCGAGAACGAGTACGGCGCGTTCGGCGACGACAAGACCTACCTCAAGACCCTGGCGGAGCACACCCGCGACGCCGGCATCACCGTGCCGCTGACCACGATCGACCAGCCGACCGACGAGATGCTGGCGGCGGGCAGCCTGGAGGGCCTGCACCGGACCGCGTCCTTCGGCTCGCGCGCGGTCGAGCGGCTGGCCGCGCTGCGCCGTCACCAGCCGACCGGGCCGCTGATGTGCGCGGAGTTCTGGAACGGCTGGTTCGACCACTGGGGCAGCCACCACCACACCACCTCGGCCGCGGACAGCGCCGCCGAGCTCGACGCGCTGCTCTCCGCCGGCGCCTCGGTCAACGTCTACATGTTCCACGGCGGCACCAACTTCGGCTTCACCAGCGGCGCCAACGACAAGGGCACCTACCAGCCGACCATCACCTCCTACGACTACGACGCCCCGCTCGACGAGGCAGGCAACCCCACCGCCAAGTACCACGCGTTCCGCGAGGTCATCGCGCGCCACCACGACGTGCCCGGCGAACCGCCGCCCGCCGCACGGCCGACGCCGCGGTTCACGGTGGCGTTGACCGATCCCGTGCCCCTGCTGGACCTGGCGAAGCGGTCGACCGCCTGGCAGCGCCACGACACCGTGCCCGCGCTCGACGACCTGGACGGCGCGCCGCGGCTGGCGCTGGCGACCACGCGGGTCGACGCCTCGGACCCCGCCGTGCTGTGCTTCGGCGAGGTGCGCGACCACGCCTCGGTGTTCCTGGCCGGCCGACCGGTCGGGACGCTGCTGCGCGAGCACCACCAACGCGCCCTCGGCCTGCCCCGCGCGGCCGGTGAGCTGGCCGTCCTGGTCGAGGACCACGGCCGGGTCAACTACGGGCCGCGCCTCGGCGAGCCCAAGGGCCTCATCGGCGGCGCGACCCTCGACGGCCGTCCCCTGACCGGGTGGGACGTGCTCCCGCTCGCCCTCGACGCGCCGCCGGCGGCGTGGACCGGTCGGGAGGGCGCCACACCCGTGCCCGCGGCGGTGCCGGGTCCGGTGTTCCTGCGCGCCCGGTTCGACCTCGACCGGCCCGCCGACCTCCACCTGGACACCGACGGCTGGGGTCGTGGCCTGGTGTGGGTCAACGGCTTCTGCCTGGGCCGGTACTGGTCACGCGGGCCCCAGCGCACCCTGTACGTGCCCGGCCCGGTGCTGCGCGCCGGGGACAACGAGCTGGTCGTCCTCGAACTCGCCGCCCTGACCACCCCCACGGCCCGCTTCGTGCCGGGACCGCTGCTCGGCCACACCGAGGCGTGATCGATGTTTACGCAAACAAGTAGCGTTCCGCACCGGCTATAGTGGCGACGCGCCACACGGCGTCGACGCTGCCGGTGGAAAGGAGCCCCGACGTGACCGCGGAATCCGCGTCCGGGTCGTCCGGGCAGCCCCCCGTGCGGCGCGCGCCCGCCCGCCGGGTGTCCATGGCCGACGTCGCCCGGCTGGCCGGTGTGTCGGCGCAGACGGTGTCGCGGGTGTCCAACGGGCACCCCAGCGTCGTCGGCTCCACGCGAGAGCAGGTGCTGGACGCCATGCGGCGCCTGGGCTACCGGCCCAACAGCGCGGCCCGCGCGCTGAAGTACGGCGAGTTCCGCACCATCGGCGTCATCCTGTTCACCCTCTCCTCGGTCGGCAACAGCCGCACCCTGGAGGCCATAGTGGACCACGCCGCGCACGAGGGTTACGCCATCACGTTGATCCCCGTGGCGGTGCCGACCCAGGACGGCGTGCTCGGCGCGTTCACCCGGCTCGGCGAGCTGGCCGTCGACGCGGTCATCGTGATCATGGAGGTCCACCTCCTCGACGCGGCCACGATGACGCTCCCGCTCGGCATCCCGGCCGTGATCGTCGACTCCAACGGCGGCGACCGCTACACCGTGGTGGACACCGACCAGGCCGACGGCACCCGCCAGGCCGTGCGCCACCTGCTCGACCTCGGCCACCGCACGGTCTGGCACGTCGCCGGCCCCGAGGACTCCTACGCCGCCGAACGCCGCGCCGAGGCGTGGCGCGCCACCCTGGCCGAAGCGGGCCTGCCCGTGCCCGCGATGTCGCGGGGCGACTGGTCGGCCGACTCCGGCTACCGGGCGGGGCTGGCGCTGGCCGACGAGCCCGGCTGCACGGCGGTGTTCGCGGCGAACGACCAGATGGCCCTCGGCCTGCTGCGCGCGTTCCACGAGAAGGGGAAGGTGGTGCCGCGCGACATCAGCGTCGTCGGTTTCGACGACATCACCGACACCACCTCCTTCATCCCGCCCCTGACCACGGTGCACCAGGACTTCACCGAGGTGGGCCGCCGCTGCGTCGAACGCGTCCTGCGCCAGGTGCACCACCACCGCACCAAGCCCGGCACCACCCTGGTCCCGACCCGCCTGGTGGTCCGCTCCAGCACCGCGCCGCCCCCGGCCTGACCGGACGTCTCACGAGACCGGCGTCGCCTCCGACAGGTGCCAGAAGTCGGCGTAGCGGCCACCGAGGCGCAGCAGCTCTTCGTGGGAGCCCTCCTCCACGATCCGGCCGCCGTCGAGGAAGACGACCCGGTCGGCCCGTCGGACGGTCCGCATCCGGTGCGCCACCATCACCACCGTGCGGCCGGCCATCAGGCGCTCGACGCCGTCGTGGACGGCCGCTTCGTTCACCGGGTCGAGGGCGGAGGTCACCTCGTCCAGCAGCACGATCGGCGCGTCCTTCAGCAGCGCCCGCGCGATCGAGACGCGCTGGCGCTCACCGCCCGAGAGCCGCGCGCCGCCCTCGCCGACGTTCGTCGCCCACCCGCCGGGCAGCCGCTCGACCACCTCGTCCAACCGCGCCGCCGCCGCTGCCTGCCGCACCTCGGCGGCACTCGCGTCGGGACGGCCGAGGCGCACGTTCTCCTCGATCGTGCCGTCGAAGAGGTAGACGTCCTGGAACACGAACGCGATCCGGGCCATCAGCTCCTCGGTGTCGACGGCACGCACGTCCACGCCGCCCACGCGCACCGCGCCCGCGTCCACGTCGTAGAACCGCGCGAGCAGCTGGAGCAGCGTGCTCTTGCCCGCGCCCGACGGTCCGACCACGGCGAGCCGCTGCCCCTCCGGCACGGTCAACGACACGTCGTCGACCACCGTGCGGTCGCCGTGCCGGAAGGTGGCGGAGTCGAGTTCCAGCCCGTGGTGCCGCGGCCGGACCGGCTCACGCGGTCGTGGCAGCGGCTCGGTGCGCAGCACCTCGTCGAGCCGCGCCAGCTCGAAACGCGCGCCGCGCAGCTTGCCGCCGATGTCCGACAGCGACAGCAGCGGATCCGCGCACCGGGCGGCCAGCACCAGGATCGCGACGACCTCGGCCGCGCCGATGTGCCCGCCCAGCGCGAGGTACGCGCCCAGGACGAGCACCACGGTGAACATCGCCTGCACCGCCAGCGCCAGGCCCACCGCGCCGGGCAGCGCGGACCGCACGGAGCGGCGTGACGCGCGCCGGACGTCCCGCAGCGAGTCGTCCAGCGACCGGAAGCGCTCGGCCGTCCGGCCGCCGGCCCGCAGCACCGGCTGCGCCTGGAGGTACTCGATGACCCGCCCGGCGGCCTCGTGGTCGCGTTCGGCGCGCTCGGCGTCGGTGGCGGCCGCCGAGCGCCCCGTCCAGGACTGGACCGCCGCCACGACCGGTGCGGCGGCCAACGCGGCCAACCCCAACCGCCAGTCGAAGCCGAGCATCACCAACACGATCGTCAGCGGCGTCACGGCGGCGGAGACGAACGGCGCCAGCAGGTGCGCGATCACACCCATGGCCTGCAACACCCCGGTGCCGGCCAGGACGGACAGCTCCCCGACCCGGCGGCCGTCGTACCAGCCGACGGGCAGCCGGGCGAGGTGGTCGCCGAGCCGGTGGTACATGCCGCGCAGCAACGTGGTCCCGGCGCGGAACCCGGACAGGTCGCTGCGGTAGCGCAGCACCGCGTAGACCGCGACGGCGGCGCCGAACGCGACCAACGACGGCCGGACGTCCCCCGGTGCGGGCCCGAGCAGCGCCCGCAGCACGGGGACCAGCAGGGCGTAGGACAGGCCTTCGGCCATCGCGGTGACCGTCATCAGGGTGACGGTGCGGCGCACCGGCCGGGCGTACTCGTTCCCGAGCACCCGCAGCAACATCCGGATCATCGGGGTTCGCTTCCTTCCCGGGCGGGGGTTCCATCGGCCGTCGCCGCTCGGTGCGAGTGCCAGAACGCGGCGAACTTCCCGTTGCGCGCCAGCAGTTCGGCGGGTGCGCCGCGCTCCACGATCGCACCGTCCTCCAGCACCACGACGGTGTCGGCGTCGGCGATCGTCTCCAGGCGGTGGGCGATCACGAGGGTCGTCCGATCGCCCGCCGACGCCGCCAGGGCCCGGCGCACCGCCTGTTCGGTCCGCGGGTCGGCGAAGGCGGTCGCCTCGTCCAGCACCAGCACGGGCGCGTCGGCGAGCAGCGCGCGGGCCAGCGAGATCCGCTGCGCCTCGCCGCCCGACAGCCCGGCGTCCTCGCCGATCACCGACTCGTACCCGCGCGGCAGTTCGAGGATCCGCTCGTGGATGTCGGCCAGCCGGGCGGCGCGGACCACGTCGTCGCGATCGGCGTGCGGCACGGCCAGCGCGATGTTGTCCGCGACCGACGCGCGCAGCAGGGACGTGGACTGGAAGACGAACGACACCGTCCGGTAGAGCTCGCGGCCGTCGAGGTCGCGCAGGTCGACGCCGCCGAGCACGACCGCGCCCCCGGTCGGGTCGAAGAACCGCGGCAACAGCTGGACCAGCGTGGACTTGCCGCTGCCCGAGGGGCCGACGACCGCGGTGGTCGTGCCCGGTTCGAGCACCAGGTCGATCCCGCGCAGCACCTCGTGCCCCGGCTCGTAGCCGAAGCGGACGTCGCGCAGCTCCACCCGGTGCCCGCGCGGCGCGACCGGGTGCGCGGGCTCCGGCAGCGGTCGCACCGCCAGCACGTCCCGGATCCGGTCGAGCGCGCGCCGTGCGGCCTGGAGGTCGTCGAAACCGTGACCGAGGGCCGCCACCGGAGCCGTCAGGCCGAGCCCGAGCAGCACGAACGGCAGCAGGTCGGCCGGCGCCAGGCCGCCGGACGTGATCAGGACCGCCCCGCCGACCAGCACGACCAGCAGCACGAACGGCGGCGACAGCGCCAGCTGCATCCCGGCGGCGGGCCCGGCCATGCCGTGCACCCACCGGTTGAAGGCGCCGACGAAGTCGTCCACCGCCGTGCGGAACCGGCGGTGCGCGCGCTCGCCACCGCCGAACGCCTTCACCACGGCGATGCCCCGCACGAACTCGACCACCGAGCTCGCGATCCGCCCCATGGCGCCGTCGAACTCCTCCTGCTCGCGCAGCCGGGCCGGCGTCATCATCAGCGGGACCAGCGCCACCGCGAGCACCACCGGCGCCAACGTGATCAGCGTGAGCCGCCAGTCGACGGTGACCAGGTAGACCAACGACACCAGCGGCACCACGAACGCGGACACGAGCTCACCGGGTGCGTGGGCGATGACCGGGTGCACCGCGCTCACGTCCTCCCCCACGACCTTCGCCAGCTCGCCGGTCCGGCGGTGGGCGAACCAGCCGATCGGCGCGTGCCCCAGCCGATCGGCCAGCGCCCGCCGGAACGACAGCTGCACCCGGCCGTCAAGGAGGTGCCCCACGGCGGCCGACGCGGAGGTGAACAGCAGCCGCACGAACAGCCCGACCGCGCCCGCGACCACGACGAACCACACGTGGCCGTGGTCGACCGGGGCGGGCGACAGCAGCGCACGGCCCAGTTCGACCACCGCCAGCAACGGCGCCAGCCCCGCGACCGCGCCGACCACCTGGAGCACGACAACGGCGGCGAAGGCCCACCGGTGAGGGCGCAGCAGCACCGCCAGGCTCGGTCTGGCCGGGTCGACGCCCGGTGCCGCGGACACCTCGGCGGCGGTCATCGGTCCCCCACCTTCGTCGACCCGGTCACCAGGCGGTCCCGGAGGAACCCGGCGACCTCCGCCCGCGCGGGTTTCGCCTGCCGCACCACGCCCGGCATGCTGAGGAACCCGTGCGTCGCCCCGGGGTGCTCGGTGAGCCGTGCGGGCGTCCCCGCCTCCCGCAGCCGTTCGGCGTAACGGCGGCCGTGGTCGGCCAGCGGGTCGACGGTCGGCACCACGACGAGCGCGGGGGCCAGCCCGCTCAGGTCGTCCGCGCGCAGCGGCGACAGCGGACGGGCATCCGTTCCCGGCGGAACGGCCAGTCGCCGGTACAGCCGCAGGTGCGGCAGGGTCAGCGTCGGGCTGTGCGCGTGCCGGGTCATCGACGGGTGGTCGAACCCCGCCTCGGTCAGGTCGAGCGCGGGGTTGACCAACACCTGCGCCTGGAGGGGCAGCCCGGCTTCCCTGGCCCGGATCGCGACCAGCGCGGCGATCAGCCCGCCGTTGCTCTCCCCGAAGACCGCGGTGCGCGCCGGGTCGATCCCCCACTCCCCGGCGTGCCGCACCACGTGCCGCAGCACGTCCCAACCGTCGTCGACGGCCGCCGGCAGCGGGGTCCCCGGATCGAGGAGCCGGTGCTCGACCGAGACGACCACCGCGGGCAGCCGCGCGGCGAGGTGGCTGTTCACCCAGTCGCTCTGCGCCGCCGTGCCGACGAACCCGCCGCCGTGCACGTGCAGCACGAGTGGCAGGTCGTCGTCCCCGCCGCGGTCCGGTGACGGCCGGTACACCCGGACCCGGACCTCCCGGTCGGGCAACGCCACCTCCCGCCACCGGATCCCGGCGCCGCGCGCGGGCCACCCGGTGACCACCCGGAGCAGGCGGGACGCCCGCTTGCGGTTCTCCACCTCGCGGAAGGCGATCAGCTCCTCCGTCGTCATCGCGGACCAGTCCTGCTCCTTCCGCAGGGCGTGCAGCAGTCGGACCCCCGGCGAGGGGCGTTCGACGCCGGTGACGTCGTCCATGTCTCCTCCTCGACCACCGTAGTTTCGCTACCGATGGTATCGATACCGATCGTAGCGCAATTGGCTATCGTGGGGTCATGACCCCAGCGACCCCGTCCGGCAGGCCGCCCGGTCGTCCGCGCGCCGGCATCGACGCGGTGGTCTTCGCCGCGACGCTGGGCACGATCCACGAGCTCGGCTACGCGGGCGCGACGATGGACCGCATCGCGGCGGCGGCGGGGGTCGCGAAGACGACGCTCTACCGCCGGTGGGAGTCGAAGGGCGCCCTGATCGTGGACTGCATCCTCGACACGTTCGGCCCGCTGCGGCCGGAGAGCGAGGACCGGGTCGAGATCCTGTCCTCGGCCATCCGGTTGGCCGCGGCGAAGATCGGCGAGCCGGGGGTCGCCGCGGCGTTCGCGGGCGTGTTCGTGGACGCCATCAGCGATCCGACCCTGCGCGAGGTCCTGTCGACGCGGTTGCAGGCCCCGTACCTCGCCGTGCTCGTGGACGCGCTGGGGCTGCCGGAGGACCGGGTCCTGCTCTTCATCGACGTCGTCGTCGGGACCCTGCTGCACCGGATGGGCATGACCGGCGTGCCGATGGTCGACGCCGACGTCGAGGCGCTGACCGCGATGGTCCTGCGCGACTTCGCCGACTCCGACGACCCGGCCTAGATCGCCGCCGCCGGTGTTCACAACTCGTTGTTCAGCCTGCCCAGGGCGAAGCTGAACATCCTCCGCGCCGCTTGACTCGGGTCCGATGACGGAGCCCGTGCCGCGGCGTTCGAGGCACGGGCTCTCCCCTACGGACAGGGAGGTCCCGTGGCGCGAAGAGCAGTGGCGCTGGCGCTGGCCGCCGCACTGGCGGGAACGGCGGCGCCCGCCCACGCCGCACCCGACGGCACACCACCGGACACGACCGCGCCCGGCGGCGCGCGGGGCACGACGTCGTCGCCGGACGACCGCAAGACCGTCACCCTCGTCACCGGCGACCGGGTCGTCCTCGACGGCGACCGGTTGGTCTCCGTCACCCCCGGCGCGCACCGGCAGGACGTCTCGTTCCAGGTCACCCGGCACGCGGGCCGCCTGCGCGTGGTCCCGGCCGACGTGGCCCGGCCGCTGGCCGAGGGCCGGGTGGACCAGCGGCTGTTCGACGTCACCGGGCTGGTCGAGGCGGGGTACGACGACGCGCGGCGCGACACCGTGCCGGTGATCGTCTCCGGGGGCCGGCCGCCGTCGGGCGCACGGGTGGCCGACGCGCTGCCCGCCGTGGACGCGGTGGCGGCCGAGGTCCCGAAGTCGACCGGGTGGCTCGAACTGCCCGAGGGCCCCGGCAAGGTGTGGTTGGACGGGATGGCCCGCCCGCTGCTGGACCGCAGCACCACGCAGGTCGGCGCGCCGGCGGCGTGGGCGGCCGGGCTGACCGGCGCGGGCGTGACCGTCGCGGTCGTCGACACGGGCGTGGAGGGTGATCACCCCGACCTGGTCGGGAGGGAGGTCGCCGGGCGCGACTTCACCCGCGAGCAGGACGGCGTCGACCGCTACGGCCACGGCACGCACGTCGCGGCCACGATCGTCGGCCACCGCGCGCCCTACCGGGGCGTCGCGCCGGACGCGCGGCTGCTCGACGCGAAGGTGTGCGACCGCGAGGGCTTCTGCCCGGAGTCCGCGATCATCGAGGGGATGCGCTGGGCCGCGGAACAGGGCGCGGACGTGGTGAACGTCAGCCTCGGCCTGCCGCCCAGCGACGACGTCGACCCGGTCGAGGCCGCCGTGGACGCCCTGTCGGCGAGCCACGGCACGCTGTTCGTGGTCTCGGCGGGCAACTCCGGCGACGCGCCGGGCACCCTGCTCTCGCCCGGCACCGCCGACGCCGCGCTGACCGTCGGCGCGGTGGCGCGCGACGACTCGGTGGCCGATTTCTCCAGCCGGGGACCGAGGGTCGCCGACGGCGCGGTCAAGCCCGACATCACCGCGCCGGGCGTGGACATCGTCGCGGCGAAGGCGAGCACCGGCGGACTTCTCGGCGCGCCCGTCGGCGAGCACCACATGGCGCTGTCCGGCACGTCGATGGCCTCGCCGCACGTCGCCGGCGCCGCGGCGCTGCTGGCGCAGCGGCACCCGGACTGGACCGGCGCGCGGCTCAAGGCGGCGCTGACCGCCTCGGCGCGGCCGAACCCGGCGCTGGGCCTGCACGACCAGGGCTCGGGCCGCCTGGACATCGCCGCCGCGTTGTCCACGACGATCACCAGCGAACCCACGTCGGTCGTCCTCGGCAGGCACGAGTGGCCGCACGACGACGACAAACCCACCACGAAACCCGTGGTCTACCGCAACGACGGCGCGCAGCCGGTCACGCTGGACCTGGCGGTGCGGGCGAACGGGCCCGGCGTGTTCTCGGTGTCCCCGACGAGCATCACCGTCCCGGCGGGCGGCGCGGCCGAGGTCGCCGTCACGGGCGACGCGCGGCAGGCGGCCGCAGACGGCGCGCACTCGGGCACGGTGGTGGCGACCGCAGGCGGCGCGGAGGTGCTGCGGACGCCGGTCGGCCTCAACCGCGAGGTGGAGAGCTACCCGGTCACCTTCGACTACCCCGGCGCGCCCGAGGGCCGGGCGTTCACGCTCCTGGTGCACCTGGCCACCGGCGCGCACACCTACGTGCGGGACGGCGCCGTGCGGCTGCCCAAGGGCGACTACGTGGTGCAGGCGCTGCTGGGCCCGGAGGAGGGCCCGCACACGATCGTCACGCGGCCGGACCTCCGGGTGGAGGGAGCGGCGCACGTCGTCCTCGACGCCCGGCCGGCGGGACCGCTGGAGGTCGTGGCGCCCGATCCGGCCGCGACCGCGGGCGAGCACCGCCTGCTGGTCGAGCGCCGGCTCGGCGAGCAGACCGTGAGCGTGGGGCTGTACCAGCCCGGCGGTTTCCGGGCCGGGACGCGGGTCGGTCACGCCGGGCCGGCGCTGCCCGCGGGCGAGTTGGACGTCTTCATCTCCGCGCAGTCCGAGAGCCCGTCGGCGTCCTACTGGCTGGGGTGGGTCGAGCAGGGCCGGGTGCCCGACGGTTTCGTGCGCCGGCCGCGTGAGTCGGACCTGGCGAAGGTGCGCACCACGATCGCCCTGAAGGACACCGGCGGGTACCGGGCGTTGGGCGGCTGGGTGGTCGCGCCGTCGGGTGCGGCCGGTCCGGGCTTGTTCACGGACTTGGCCCCCGGGCTCGTTTTCACGCGGTACACGACACCGGATGTCGCCTGGGAAACGCTGTACACCGACGAGGGAGCTCTGATGACCGCGAAGCAGGAGCGGTACGGCGCGGGCCGGACCTACGACCGGTCGTTCGGCGCGCCCGTCATCGGTCCGGTGATGTACTCCGGCGACTACCCGAACCTGGCCCGCACCGGGAACGAGGTGGCGGTCTCGCTGTCGCTGTTCGGCGACCGGGAGGGCAACGAGGGCTACTCCAGGGTCACGTCCGCGCGGACCGCGCTGTACCGCGACGGTGAGCTGGTCGGCGAGAACGACAGCAGCGGGCACGGGGTGTTCGCGGTGCCGCCGGGGCCCGCGGTGTTCCGGGCGCGGACCGAGGTGACGCGCGCGCCGGAGGTCTCGGACTTCAGCACGCGCATCGAGGTCGACTGGACGTTCCGCTCGGACACGACGAACCGCCAACGACGGCTGCCGATGTCGGTGGTGCGGTTCACCCCGGAGCTGGACGGCACGGGCAGCGCCCCCGCGTACCGACCGCTGACCGTGCCCTTGGTGGTCGACCAGCAGCGTGGCGTGGACAACGCGCCGCTGCGCCACTTCCGCGTGGAGGTGTCCTATGACGACGGTGCGAGCTGGGTGAGCCTCCCGGTGCTGGGCCGCGCGGCGCTCGTGGGCAACCGGGCGAAGCCGGGGACGTTCGCCTCGCTGCGCGTGCACGCCACCGACGGCCGGGGCGGCGAGTTGAGCCAGACCGTGATCCGGGCCTACCGGCTCGGCTGACGGTCCCGGCAGGCGCCGGGCGGGTGTCCGCCCTCCCGCCCGGCGCCGTCACGGGCACAGCGGCCGTTCCGCCACCCCGGGGAAGTGCGCCGCCCAGTCGACGTCCACCAGTTCGGGGCACACCTCGCGGATCACCCGGTCGACGTCCACCGCGAGCCGCCACAGCGCGCCGCGGGTGTCCACCATCAGCAGCTCGCCGTGCTCGTAGCGCACGAAGCTGAACTCCACCCCCGGCGCGCGCAGCGCCAGCGGTTCCCCACCGCGCAGGTCCCACAACCACACCGAGTCGCGGTGCACCGCCGTGACGGCCCCGCCGTCGCGGGCGAACTCGACCACGGCCGACTCCGGGATCCCGTCCGCCTCCAGCAGCGTCGTGGCGCCGTCGAGCACGGCGAGGTGCGCGTCGTCCCGGCCGTGGACGGCGAGCATGCGCCCCGGGCCCGGCACGAGCATCAGCCGCGAGTCGCGGCCGAACACCGGCGTGACCCGGCCGTCCGAGGACCACACCTCCACCTGCCGCCGGTCGCCGTCGTGGCGGGCCAGGACCACGCCGGAGCCGTCGTCCAGCGGCATGGCGTACTCGACGCCGTCGGCGGGCAGGCGGGTGCGGGTGGTGTCGCCGGGTCGCCAGTGGACCGCGGCGCCGTCCTCGACGGCGGTCATGAGGGTGCCCGCCGCGTCGACGCCGAGGGGGAACGGCCAGTCGGTCATGGTGCTCGTGACGCGCGGCGCGGCGGGGTCGCTGATGTCCCACAGCTGGAACTCGTCGCGGTCGACCACCACGAGCGCGGTGCGCTCGTCGGCGCTGATCAGGTTCAGGAAACCGGTGGGCGGCAGCGGGATCCGGCCGGCCTGCTGCTGTTCCGCGCCGGCCCAGAGCCGGATGGTCCCCGGCAACCCGGGTTCGGCGCCGAACTCCTGGGTCACCGAGAGGCGGCCGGGCACGCGCACGTGACCACTGCCCAGGGTGGTGGCGGCGCCGGCCGCGCGGGCGAGCAGCAGCGCGTCGCGGGACTGGGTGGTGGGTGCGACGCGGTAGGCCGCCAAGGCGAGCGTCGCCGCTTCGCGCGGGCGGGTCAGCAGGTCCAGGGCGGAGTCGGCGGCGCGCATCGACAGCGTCTGGTTGCGCTCGCGGGTGGCGGCGCGCTGGGCGGTGACCGCGTAGGCCGCGGTGGCGGTGAGCAGCAGGACGAGCGCGGCGAGGCAGGCGACGAGTCGCCGCAGCCTGCGCACGCCCCGCCTGCGCACCGCCTCGCGGTCGCGTTCGGCGGCCAGGCCGGCGTCGACGAACTCGCGTTCGGCGGGGTTGAGGCGGGACGCCAGGCGGCGTGCCTGGTCGAGGTGGACGCCGCGGTAGAGCGCGTCGGGGTCGCGGTCGTGCGCGCGCCAGGCGTCGGCGGCGCTGGTGAGCCTGCGGTGCGCGCGCAGCGCCTCGCGGTCCTCGTCCAGCCAGCCGACCAGCCTCGGCCACGCGCGCAGCAGCGCCTCGTGGGTCAGCTCCACGGTGTGCCGGTCGAGGGTGATCAGCCTGGCCGCGGCGAGCCGGTCGAGCAGCGGGGGGGGGGGGGGGGGGGGGGGGGGGGGGGGGGGGGGGGGGGGGGGGGGGTGGTGGGGGGGGGGGGGGGGGGGGGGGGGGGGGAGGCCCCACGCGCGC
>NZ_JBVJVK010000021.1:30481-100684 GCF_055603705.1 Actinosynnema sp. NPDC037264
CTCCTCTCCCTCGCGTGCCGCGTCCCTCCCCCCCCCCCCCCCCCCCCCCCCCCCCCCCCCCCCCCCCCCCCCCCCCCCCCCCCCCCCCCCCCCCCCCCCGGCGGCGGGTGTCCTCGGTGCCGTCACCGGGTGCGACCAGGCGTTGGAACACCTGCCGCGCCGCCTCCCGGTCCGGCTCGGGTAACGCGTCGTAGACCTGTTCGGCGGTGCGCGCCAGGGCGTGCTCGACGCCGCCCGCGTCCTCGTACCCCGCCAACGTGAGCACGGCGCCACGGCGCCGTCGCCACGTCTCGACGAGCACGTGCGAGGCCAGCGGCAGCGCGCCCGACTGGGCGGTGACGTCCGCGATCAGCCGTGCCACCAAGGCGTTCTCCAGCGAGGCTCCCCGGCGGGCGGCGGGTTCGACGACCGCGCGGCGGAACTGCTCGGCGTTCATCGGGCCGACGAGCGACTGCGAGCGGTGCAGCGCGTCGAGCAGCTCGGGGTGGCGGGCGCAGTGGCCGTAGAAGTCGGCGCGCACGCCGATGACGACGTGGGCGGCGCCCGCGGCGTGCGTGAGCGCGTGCACCAACCAGCGGCGGTCGGCTTCCCGGCAGTGGGTGAAGACCTCTTCGAACTGGTCGACCACGAGCAGCAGGTCGTCGGCGGCCCGGCGCAGCAGGACGCGCAGGTGCTCGGGGTCGGCGGCGAGCTCGGCGCGCACCTCGACCGCGGACCGGTCGTCGGCGAGCGCCGCGGCCAACTCCGTGATCGGGTCCGAGCCGGGCGTGACGACCAGGTGCGCGCCCCACTGGGCGGCCAGTCCCGCGCGCAGCAACGACGACTTGCCCGCGCCGGACGCGCCGAACACCCCGACGAAGGGCCGTTCGCGCACCAGCGCCAGCAGTCGGCCCACCTCGGCCTCGCGGCCGAAGAACCGGTCGGCGTCGCCGACCTGGTAGGCGGCCAGCCCCACGTAGGGCGCGTCGCCGTCGTCCGGGCCCTCGGCGGCCAGCTCGCGCCAGCGGGCCGTCCACTCCTCGACGTCTCCCCCGCACGCGCGGACGAACGCCCTGGTCACCGCGAGGCTGGGCAACCTCCGTCCGGCCACCGCCTCGGACAGCGCGGCGGGCGAGTAGTTCGCCAGGCGGCCCAGCTCGCGGTAGGACGGCAGCCCGGCGACGCGGCGCAGCCGCCGCAGGTCGCCCGCGAACTTCAGCACCGGCGTGTCCTCTTCGACCAGCGGACGTTCCGTGCGCGGCACCCCGATCCCCCTTCGACGCCTCGAATTCTCCCGGCGAGGACCACCGGCGGACACCGTCGCGGGGCGGCCCATCGCACGTTGCGCAACGTTGCGCAAGGCCCGGAAGGGCGCAAGCACGGCGTCCGATCCGTCCCCCGCACCCGGGTCCGCACGGCCGCTTTGCGAGCCCGTAACCCGAATGGCGGATGCCGACCAGGTGGCACAGCCTGACACTAACACCGTTCTGGGAGCGCTCCCAGAAGCGGGCGGAGGCACCCGCGCGTCCACGTCGTCGATCAACGAAGATTTGGCGGTCACACACATGCTTCGCTTCTCCGAAGACGTCCCCGACCGGCGCCGCCGGGCACCGGGAACCCCGACGAAGGTCGTGCCGGCCCGCGGCAAGGCCGCCGTCTGGCGGGCGTCCGCGATCCTCGGCGCCTGCCTGACCCTGCTGACGACCGTGCTGGTCACCTTCGGCGCGGGCAACGCCTCCGCGCACGGCGCGGTCAGCGACCCACCCTCGCGCCACTACGGCTGCTACAACCGCTGGCCCAACGGCCCGTCGCAGCAGATGGCCACCGAAGACCCCATGTGCTACCAGGCGTGGCAGGCCGAGCCGGCCGCGATGTACAACTGGAACGGCCTGTTCCGCGAGGGCGTCGCCGGCAACCACCAGGGCGCCATCCCCGACGGGCAGCTGTGCAGCGGCGGCCTGACCTTCAACGGCCGTTACGCCGCGATGGACAAGGTCGGCGCGTGGGTCGCCCCGAGCAAGCCCAGCCGGTTCACCCTCAACCTGAACGACACGTCCTCGCACGGCGCCGACTACATCCGCGTCTACGCCACCAGGCAGGGCTTTGACCCCAAGACCCAGGCCGTGAAGTGGAGCGACCTGGAACTGGTCGGCCAGACCGGCAGGATCCCCACCGGCACGCGCACGCCCGTCGAGGTCAGCGCGCCCGGCCGCTCCGGCCACCACGTCCTGTTCACGGTGTGGCAGGCCAGCCACCTCGACCAGAGCTACTACGCGTGCAGCGACGTGAACTTCACCGACGGTGGCACCACGACCACCACCACCCCGACCAGCACGACGACCACGACCACGACGACCACCACGACGACGACCGGGAACCCCTCGGCGGGCTGCTCGGCCACCTTCCGGGTGACCTCGCAGTGGAACGGCGGCTTCCAGGTCGAGGCGCGCGTGACCGCCGGCGCGACGGCGATCTCCGGCTGGGCGGTGAGCTGGACGTTCACCAACGGTGAGCGGATCAACTCCTCGTGGAGCGCCACCCTGACCACCAGCGGGTCCACCGTCACCGCCCGCAACGCCGCCTACAACGGCTCGGTGGGCGCGGGCGCGAGCACCACGTTCGGGTTCGTCGCCTCCGGCACCGCCGGGACGCCGACCCTCACCTGCACCGCGTCCTGATCCCGCGGGTCCGCCCGCTGCCTCGACGGCGGCGGGCGGACCCGCGCACGTCAGCCCGCCTGCCGGCTGAGGTGCTCCCACTTGGCGAGTTCGGCCCTGCGGGCGCCGTCCAACTCCTGGACCATGTCGTAGGCCGCGGCGCCCAGGATCAGCCGCTTCGGCGGTTCGGGCAGGTCCACCACCTGCGTCAGGACCGCGGCGGCCAGTCGCGGGTCGAAGTCCTCGGACTCGGCCCACAGCCCGTTCAGCCAGGCGCGCAGCGGCGCGTAGGCCGGGTTCTCCCCGGTCGTCGTCAGCCCGAGGGTGAACAGGTCGGTCCGGTAGCCGCCGGGCTGCAGGATCGTCACCTTGATCCCGAAGCGCTCGACCTCCATCGCCAGGGCCTCGCTCATGGCGTCGAGCGCGGCCTTGCCCGCGCTGTACAGGCCGGTCGCCGCGAAGCCCCCGGCCGAGCCCATCGACGAGACCTGCACGATGTGACCCGAGCCCTGTGTCCGAAGGAGCGGGACGACCGCCTGGTTCACCCAGAGCGCGCCGAAGAAGTTGACGTCGAGGTGGGCGCGAGCCTGCTCCTCCGTGACCTCCTCGACCATGCCGAGCAGCGCGCCACCGGCGTTGTTGACGACGACGTCGAGCCGGCCGAACGCCGCGAACGCCCGCTCCACGCCGACCACGACGGCCTGCCGGTCGGACACGTCCAGCGGGAAGGCGACCAGCCTGCCGCCGGACTCGGCGACGAGGTCGGCCAACGGCGTGACGTCGCGGGCCACGCCGACGACCCGATCGCCCGCCGCGAGCGCGGCCTCGGTGAACGCGCGCCCCAGACCACGCGAGGCGCCCGTGATGAACCAGGTACGAGAGTGGTCGCGCGTCATGACGTCTCCCCAATTTGTGAGACGATACGTTCCGTCTCGATGCCCGGAACTCTGGCAGACGCCACGGCACAAGTCAAGACGGACCGTCTCGTTCCGAGTACAGTGCCGCCATGGCCACCAGCACCACGCCGAACAGCACCCGTCGCAGCGAGCGGTCCCGGGTGGCGATCCTCACCGCGACGCGCGAGCTCATCGGCGACCTCGGGTACGCCAAGCTGACGATCGAGGCCATCGCCGCCCGCGCGGGCGTGGGCAAGCAGACGATCTACCGCTGGTGGCCGTCGAAGGGCGCGGTCGTCTTCGACTCCCTGCTGGCGCTGAGCGAACGCCCCGACGGCGGCGGCATCGAACTGCCGGACACCGGCGACGTCGAGGCCGACCTCAAAGCAGTCCTGCGCGCGACGGCGGCCGAGTTCGCCGATCCCGGGTTCGAGGCACCGATCCGGGCGCTGAACACGGAGATCATCAACGACCCCGAGCTCGCCGCCGCCTACCGGGAGAAGATGGAACGGCCGATGCGCGAGGCGAAGCGACGACGGCTGCGCAGCGCCCAGGAGGCCGGCCAACTGTCCCCCGACGCCGACCTGGACCTCGTCATCGACCTGCTGTACGCGCCACTGGCCCAGCGCTGGCTGCTGCGCTCCGGCCCACTGGACGACGCCTTCGCCGACGCCCTGGTCGCCGCCACCCTCCGCGCCTTCCGCCCCTGAAGCCCGATACCGGCGGAGCTGCCGTGGCCAGGCGAGTCGTTCGATCGGCTTGTTTCGCCCATTTGCCGGGTGACGCCGCGGCACGGACCTTGCGCAGCCTCAGGCCGGACTGCTGCTCTTGGCTCAAGGGTGCACACCAGCCGGAGGAAGGAACTCACATGCCGCGGCGACCGGTATCCGCAGGCCTGGTAGGCCTCTGCCTCGCGTCCGTCCTGTGGCCGGCCCCTGCCGCGGCCGCGCCGAGTGCCGACCTGGAAGGCTGGTTCACCGACGATGACGTCGCCATCCGCGCGGAACCCCGCCTCTCCGCCCGCATTCACGGACGAGGCTATCGGGATCACAAAGTCACCTTGCACTGCTACACCGTGGGGGATGACGTCGACGGGATCAAAGACTGGCTGAAGCTGACCGACCGGACCACCAACGTCCGGGGGTTCTCCTCGGCGAAATACGTCAGCTTCGATTGGCACCATGAGGCCCCGTCGAAGTGCTGAGGGCCGGACATCGACGTAGCGCGCGGGGCGACCGGTTTCTCAGCGGCTCAGGCGCTGGAACCGACCACGTGGTCAACCGTGGACGTGGACCGGCGGGACGTCGGATCCGGCGGGTGGCGCGAGCCATGCCGCCACCGTCTCCACCTCGACGGTCCGGCCGGTCCGGTCGCGCACCTGCGTGCTGACGGCCCGCACCAGTTCCGGACACCGCAACAGGCCTCTTGCCACGTGGTGATCGCCCCGCCGGCGCGCCACGAGACCCAGCACGACCCAGGATTGCCGCTGTTCGAGCGCGTCCAGGCACAGTTGGCGCGCCTGGACGAGGTCACCGGTCAGGTAGGCGCGCCGGGCCGGGGACAGTGCGGTGTCGTCGTCGAGCGACGCCGAGCGGAGGAAACCCAGCTTGGTGTCGAGCACCTGCGTCCCGATCCCGTCCACCCACGCGGCACTCGAAGGCCTTGTCCCGGCGAGCCACATCTCCGCCAGAGCGCTCACGCGGCCGCCGTTCGGCACGACGTGCGCCAGCCTCCACTCCGCCCGGTGGTCGATGACGGCCTCGAGGGCGGCCGACAGCACGTCGGCAGGCGGCTCGTCCGTGCAAGCCGCCAGGCGATCGACGATGCCGCGCACGAAAGCACGACCGGCCGGTGTGAGCTCAGGTCGGTCGACGACCGCCACCGCGACGTCGTAGGCCTGGCGTCGCCAGTACGCGTACTCGAACCACGCCTCGGGAGAAGCGTCGATCCGACATCGTCGCTGCCAGAACCCGGTCACCGCGGAGAACGCGTACACCCCGTGCAGAACGCCCTGCAGCGGACGGGGATCGTCACGCCAAGCCGTGTAGAGCAGCGCGCCGCGGTCCCCGTCGAGCAGGTCGACCAGATCCAGCAGCCCGGACAGCTTGGTGTGGTGGAACTCGTGCACGAGCGTCTCCGCCAACCGCACGGGTCGAGCAGGGCGGGTGAGCATGACCGCGCCGAAAGCCTCCTCGGCGGTGGCGCTCGTGAAGCCGGTCTCCTCGCGCGTCGACCACGGCACCACCACTGTCATCGTGGTTGCCATCGCCCTCGCCTGCGCGGCGTCGTTGCGGAACAGCACACCCCAAGCCTCTCGCCACATCTCGTTCCACAGCCCGACCTCCTCGGGCCCGGGCTGCGTCGGCGAGCGGTGGGGCCGCGTTCGCTCGAGCCCGCGGAACGGATCGTGGGAGTCCAACCGGGCCACCGCTCGGGGGGCGGTGAGCACCGGGATCGGGTGCCAGCCGGGTGTCGTCGTGGTGAGGTCGCGCGGCAGCCGCACCGCCGCGCCGCGGAACGACATGTCGGAACCCGGCCGGAACAGGGCATGACCGGATTCGGGTGCCGGGAACGCGGCGAACCCGATGCCCGGTATGACCGCAGTGCCGTCGTGAACCGGCACGGGCACTTCGACGTCCACGCCCGCGACGACCTTCGCCGCGGCGAGCAGGCTCCACAGGTACCCCGCGTCCTGCCACAACGGCAGCGACCCGTCCCCGGTCCCGTGCAGTCGGCGTACCAGCCAACCCAACCACCGACCCACCTGTGGGTAGAGCAGGACCGAACGGACCGCTTCGGGCTCGTCGTCGTGCAGTTGGGTGAGTTCGTCCCACGCCAGCTCCACCGGAGGCAGGGGCCCGGCGGCGTCCTGCCGGTCGCGCAGCAGGCGGACGACCTCGTCGATCAGCAGCACCCGAGGTCCCCACCGGCTGGCGCCGAGCAGGGTGAGCACCCGGTCGTCACCCGATCCGAATGCCCGCAAGTCCGCCGACGGCAGCCCGTTCACCCCGGCGATCCTTCCTTCGGCGGCGCACCGTCGGAAACGGCTTCACCGTCCTGGGCCTTCGGTTCCCGCTCCACGCGCTCGGACGGGGACCGCAGTTCCGTCGCCGGCCTGGAATCGGGCATCGGGTTGGACTGGGCCTCCGTGCTGGAGTAGTCGAACCCGCCGCCGCCGTCGTGACCGCCCATGCTGGACGTGGTGGCCTGAGCACGCCTGATCAACCGCCGGGTGATCCGGTCGGTGCTCTCCGGATCGAGTGACCGGATGTCCATGATGGACAGACCGTCGAGCTCCCGCGGGTCCGGACCGTTCACGAATCAGACCCGTTCTCCCCGGTTGACGAGGACGACGTGGACAGGAGGTCGAGCACGCGTGCGCGGTACCACCGGCTCTCCTCCGTCTGCGGGTGGTCCTCGCCCAGCACCGCTGATCGAGAGTTGGCCACGGCGTCGAACAGCACGAAGGCCTCGTTCAACGCCTCCAGGTCCAGCAGCACGCACGCCATGTTGTAGCGCACCGTCAACGTGTCGGGATGCGCCTCGCCCAGGGTGTCCGAGTTGACCCGCCAGACGTCGGTGAACTCCGCCAGGGCTTCCGAGTAGTGACCCCGCCGATGGAGCACGGTAGCGCGTTCGTGTCGTGTGGCCAAGGTGATCGGGTGGTCCTCCCGCAGCCGCTCACCGGTGACGTGGAGGATGGCGTCAAGCGCGCGCTCGGCCTGGTCGAGGTGTCCCACGTCCCGGAGGTCCCGCGCCCACTCGTACCGCGCCGCGAGGAGCGCCAGGTGCTCCGGGGCGAAGGTGGCCGACGCGGTCTCTATGGCGTCCCGCAGTTCCGCCTCGGCTTCCTCGATCCGTCCCTGACCCCGCAGCGACCTGGCGATGTGGTGCCGGACGTCGAGCACGTACCGACTGGGTACTCCTTGGGGCAGCACGAACAGGTATCGCAACTCCCGCTCCGCCTCCGCGTGCTTGCCCAGGTTGACCAGCGCGAGGGCGCGAAGGTACCGGCTCGCGAGGGTCTCCGGGTCGTCCTCGGCGTGGCCCGCCTCGACCAGGGTGCGGAAGAGCTCGTCGAGCACCGCTTCCGCGTCGGTGAAGCGGCCGACGGCCATCAGCGCGCGGCCCAGTCCGCGACGCGCGGACAGCAGATGTGGGTCGTTCCGGTCGAACAGCGGCAGGCTCAGCTCCAGGACGCGTTCGTACTCGCCGAGCGCGGCTCGGAACTCACCGTTCTCCAGGAGCGCGCGTGCGTGGTGGCGCCTGCCGTGCAGGGTCTCGGGGTGCGACGGGCCGAAGCGCTGCTCGCGCAGGCTCACCACCGACCGGAGCACTCCCACGCTCTCCTCGAAGTACCCGGCCGTGTAGTGGTGACGGGCGGCCAGGACACCCAGTGCGGTGGTGGTCAGGACCTGGTGGTCGCTCGCGCCCGGGGTGTCGACGAGGAGCCGCACCACCGCGGTGCAGTGCGACGCCAACAAGCTCCAGTGCGACCACGTGCCGGGATCGTCCGGGGACAGGCGCGCGGTGGCGCGTTCCAGCAGCGCGGTGACCAGGGACAAGTAGTCGACGCCATGGCCGGAGCGGATACCGGCTCGCACGACCGGGTGTATGTCGAGGGTGCGTCCCGCCTCGCCGGAGGTGATCGAGATCAGGCGCAGGCCCGCGAGCCCCTGCAACGCGTCCCGGAGGCCGCGGTGGGTCAGGCTCGCGAAGCGTCGATCCGCGCGCAGCACCTCGGAGTCGAGCACCATCTGGTACGGCAAGGAGGTCTCGGCGAAGCAGGAGAGCAGCCTCAACAGCGGCCGGGCGATGTCGTGGCCTTGGGTCACGAGCAGTTCCAAGGACAGTTCCCAGGTGGCGAAGATGTCCCGGCGGGCTTGCTCGGATCCACTCGACCGACCAACGGTGTTCACGGCCACGTCGGCTAGCCGGTGGGCGAACGCGGTGCGGTACGCGGCGAACGTGACGGGTTCGTCGTCGTCAGGCCAGACCGCCCTGGCCGTCGTCGCCAGGTAGGAGCCGGCGAGGTCCAGGGCCAGCGGCAAGCCGCCCAGGTCCGCGGCCAGCAGTTCGGCTTCCCGCACGTCACCCGCGTCGGGGGCCAGGTCGAGGAGCACGCGCGCGGCGTCGGGCAGGGGAAGCGGATCCACTTCGTGGAACGTCACCCACGACCCCCAGCGCTCGCGGCGGGTCTCCCGACTGGTGACGAGGACCGTCCCGAGAGGCGTGCGCGGTGCGCGCAGCCAGCCGGTGCCGTCCGCCAACGCGCGCCCGGCGGCGGAGGCGGCGTCGAGGTCGTCGAGGTTGTCGAGCACCAGCAGCCACGGATCGGGTAGCACGTCCAGCTTCCGCCACAGGACGTCTGCCGGGTGCAGGTGGTCGAAGTCGACGGGAGCCGCGCCGGCGTCCGTTGCCACCGCCCGCAGCGCCGCCGACAGACCGGTCGCGTCCGAGGCCGACACCCACCACGTGTGCCGGTGATCGTGGTCGAGTCGATGGGCGACTTCGAGGGCGATCGTGGTCTTCCCCGTGCCCCCGAGCCCGCACAGCGCCCACACCCTCGGTGCGTCGATCGGGTCCGTCCTGCGCCGCACGCCTTCGGTCAGCGTCGCCACGAATGCTTCACGCCCGTGCAGTCGGTTCGAGGCGACCCGGCGGTGCGGCACCGCCAAGGGCGTGGAGGGCGGAAGCGGGTTCTGCGGCGTGACGGCGAAGTGCGCGACATCAGCGGCGGCGTGCACATGGACGTCACCGGTGATGGTGCCCCCTTGGATCACCGTCCCGGCGGAGCCGCTGAAGTCGTTCGTGGTCTCGGAACGTTGCTCCGGGTTACCGGTCAACCGAACCTCATTCCCTGCGACATCCGGAGCCTCACCACGATGATCCCGGGCCTCGGAGCATCCTCGCCCGCAATACTGCGGAAGGGGGAGGGGTGGTCGGTGAAGCGACGCTGTGCTTGCGGAGAACGACTCCGTGCAGGTCAGGCTTACCGGTGACAGTCGTTGGGATGGTCGTCGAGTCGCCGCGGTCAGCTGATGCCGGGTCGGCCGAACGAGCCGCAGGTCGACGTCGCCGCGGCGGTCGGGCGATCGTCAGGGGTGCATCCGGGCACCCTTGAGGGCCTTGTCGACGGCGTTGCGCGGGCCGTGCACGCCGATGCCCACCAGGTCCAGCTCGGCACGCGGCACGGCTCGCACGGCGGCGCGGTTGTCCGCGTCGTTGCCGGTGGCGAACAGGTCGGAGGTGAACACCGCCGACGTCAGCCCCCGCGCGACCACCTTGGCGTGCGCGGTGGTCAGCACCTCCTTGCCACCGGTCAGCACGAGCACCGGTTGGCCGAGCATCGGCAGGTACCGCGTGCCGTCCGCGTCCTCGTACGGCTCCCCGACGGCCTCCGGCACGGCCGAGGTGAGGGCGCCGGCCAGGAAGGCGGTCACGTTCAACGCCTGCCACGGCGCCAGGTCGTCGCGGAGCAGGACGGCGAACTTCGTCTCGAATCGTTCCACCCGCACACCGTCGCCGAACCGGGCGGCGCCCGTCTTGTACGTTCTTGACGTGGGCCCCGACATCGCCGCGTGGCGGCCCGCCGTGCCGGGCATCGCCGAGGTGCTGCACGCGCGCTTCACCGACCACGCCTACCCAGCGCACACGCACGACGCGTGGACGTTGCTGCTGGTCGACACCGGCACGGTGACCTACGGCCTGGACCACCGCGAGCACGGCGCACCGCCCGCGTCGGTCACCCTGCTCCCACCGCACGTGCCGCACGACGGCCGCAACGCCACCTCCGAGGGCTTCCGCAAGCGAGTCCTCTACCTCGACACGTCCGTCCTCGGCACGAACCTGGTCGGCGCGGCGGTCGACCACCCCGCGTTCGCCGACCCGGCGCTGCGCCTGCGCGTGCACCAGTTGCACGGCGTGCTGCACGGCGGCGACGAGTGGGAGGCCGAGTCGAGGTTGGCGCTGGTCCGGGACCGGCTGCGCACCCACCTGACCCGGCGCCCGCCGAGGACACCTGCCGCGGAGCCCGGCCTCGCCCGCACGTTGCGGGACCTGCTGGACGCCCACGTGACCGACGGCCTCACCCTGACCGACGCCGCGACCCGGCTGGCCGCCGCCCCGGAACGCCTGGTCCGCGCGTTCACCCGCGAGTTCGGCCTGCCACCGCACCGCTACCTCACCGGCCGCCGCGTCGACCTGGCCCGCCGCCTGCTGCTCGACGGCCTGCCACCGGCCGAGGTGGCACCGGCCGTCGGCTTCTACGACCAGTCCCACCTGACCCGGCACTTCCGCCGGATGCTCGGCACCGCACCGGGCGCTTACGCGCGATCGGGCACCTCACGCGCAGTCCGCTACCGCACCTGACCCGCTCACGACCACGACAGGACCACCCGTCCGTCGCCGCAGTATTGCGGGACCGCGCGGAAGTCCGGTCTGGATGATGCGGGGGTGCGAGTTGGTGACGAGTCCGACGGGCCCGCGGCGGCGGCCGGGAACGGGACCGGCGGCTCCGGGGCCGTGGCGAACGCCGTGGCGAACGTCGCGGCGGCCACGTCGGGTGGTGTGGTCGTGCAAGCGGGACGGGACGTGAACCTGCGGACCGGTGAGCCGGTCCGGACCCGGTACCGGCACCAGGTGCTGAGGATCGCGCCACGCGAGCTGATCGGTCGCGGGTCGGAGTTGGCCGACCTGGCGGCGTTCTGCTCCGAGGAGTCGGCCGACGGCTGGTTCCGGTGGTTGAAGGCGGCGGCGTGGGCGGGCAAGTCGGCGTTGCTGTCCTGGTTCGCGGTGAACCCGCCGCCCGGCGTGCGGGTGGTGTCGTTCTTCGTGACGGCGCAGCTCGCCGACCAGGCCGACCGCGTGGCGTTCGTGGAGAACGTGCTGGAGCAGTTGCTCACCCTGCTGGGCGAGCAGATGCCACCGTTCCTGACGCCGGCCACGCGTGAGGCGCACCTGTTGGGGCTCTTGGAGGACGCGGCCTCACTCTGCGCCGAACGCGGTGAACGCCTGGTGCTCGTCGTGGACGGGCTGGACGAGGACCGGGGCGTCGGCACGGGGCCGGACTCGCACAGCATCGCCGCGCTGCTCCCGGCCCGCCCGCTGAAGGGGTTGCGGGTCGTGGTGGCCGGACGGCCCGACCCGCCCGTGCCCGACGACGTGCCGGAGGGCCACCCGCTGCGCGACGGCGGGATCGTGCGGGAGCTGGAGGTCTCGCCGGAGGCACGCGCGGTGCGCGCGGAGATGAAGCGCGACCTGAAGCGCCTGCTCGCCGGCCGCCCCGAACGCGACCTGCTCGGCCTGGTCGTCGCCTCCGGAGGCGGGCTGACCGCGGACGACCTCGCGACGTTGACCGGCACCCTCGCCTGGGAGGTGCGCGAACACCTCGGCACGGCGACAGGGCGGAGCTTCACCCGGCGCGACAACGACCTCGCCCCCGGCACGGCGCCCGAGGTGTACCTGCTGGCGCACGGCGACCTGCGGGTCACCGCCGCGGAGATGCTGGGCGCGGAAGCGGTGTCCGCCTACCGGGAGCAAGTCCACCGGTGGGCCGCGGGGTACCGGGACCGGGGTTGGCCCGCGGAAACGCCGGAGTACCTGCTGCGCGGCTACCTCTTCATGCTGCTCACCACGGCTGACGTCGGGCAGGCCACCGCCCTGTGCACCGATCCCGTCCGCCACGAACGGCTGTTCGCGCACACCGGTGACGACCGCGCCGCCCTCGCCCAGCTCGCGGCGACCCTCGACCGCCACGTCACCGGCGACGCGCCGGACCTCCTCGCGGTCGCCCGCCTGGCGGTGCACCGCGACCACCTGACCGATCGCACCACGCGCGTGCCGCCGGACGTGCCCAGGCTGTGGGTCCGCATGGGCCGGGCCAACCGGGCGGTCTCGTTCGCCCTGGCGGTCACGGACGACCACCGGCAGAGCTCCATGCTCGTGTCGGTCGTGGACGCGCTGGTCGACGAGGGCCTGCACGACCAAGCCGCGGAGACCGCCGCCCTCATCCCCACCGCGTCCCGCCGCGGCACCACCCTGGTCTCCCTCGCCCGGACCCTCACCGCCACCGGACGGCACGGCCAAGCCGCGGACCTCCTCGACCAAGCCGTCACCACCGCCCTGTCCACCGACGACCCCGACCACCGGAGCCTGGTCCTGGTCGCCGTGGTCGACGCGCTGGTCGACACCGGTCGGCCCGACCGGGCCGCGGAGACCGCCGCCCTCATTCCCACGCCGGCCCGGCGCGGCACCGCCCTGGTCCACGTCGCCGGCGCGCTCACCGCCACCGGACGACGCGACCAGGCCGCGGACCTGCTCGACCAGGTCGTCACGACCGCCCTCGCCCTCGACGACCCCCGACGCCAGAACCCGCTCCTGGCCGACGCGGTCGGCGCGCTGTTCCACAGTGGACTGCACGACCGGGCGATCCGGACGGCCGCCACGATCACCAACCCCTTCCGCCAGGGTGAGGTGCTGACCTCCGTGGTCAGGTCGTTGATCAGGGCCCGCCTCCACGACCGGGCCGTCGAGGCCGCGCGTGCCGTCGCCGACCCCGGCTGGAAGGGCGCCGCGCTGGTGTCGGTGATCGAGTCGCTGGCGGCGGAAGGCTCGCACGGGCGGGTCCAAGACCTCCTGGAGGAGGTGACCGGGGCCGTCCGCGCCATGCCCAACCCGTACCAGCGGAACACCGCGTTCGTGTCGATGGCCAGGGCGCTCGCCACCGCCCACCACGACGACCGGGAGGACCGGCCCGAGCGCGCCGCCCTCGCGCCCACCGACCACGCCTGGTCGGGATCGTCCCTGGCGTCGGTGGTCACCACGCTGACCCGCGCCGGTCACCACGACCGGGCGGCGGAGACCGCGCGCTCGATCACCGATCCGGCCGCGCGGCGAGCCGCCCTGGTGTCCGTCGCGGACGCCCTGGTCGAGGCGGAGCAGCACGACGAGGCGGAGTACGCCGTCGTGTCCGCCACCGACCGCTACCGGCGCAACGCGGCGTTGGCGTCCGCGGCGAAGGCGCTGGCGGACGCCGGCCTGCCCGAGCGGGCCTTGGCGACCGGCCGCTCGATCGTCGGGCGGCCCGAGACCGCCCCGGTCGTGGCGTCGCTGGTCGAGGCGGGCATGTTCGACCAGGCCGTGGAGGTCGCGGTCGACGCGGGCGACAGCTCGGTGCTGGCGTCGGTCGGCCGGAGCCTGGTCGAAGCCGACCGGTGCGCGTTGGCCGTCGAGGTCGCCCGGCTGATCACCGACGACGACCAGCGGGACCTGCTCCTGACGGCGGTGGCCGAGTCCCTGGTCGAGGCGGGACTGCCCCACCTGGCCCTGGACACCGCCGCGCGGTCGATCACCGACGCCTACCGCAAGGTGTTGGCGCTGGTCCCGATCGTCAAGGCGTTCGCCGAGGACGGCGCCCGTGATCGGGTGGACGAGGTCGCGGACCAGGCGGTCGGCGCGGCACGCTCGATCACCGACGCCTACCGGCGGAGCTGGGCGTTGCGGGTGGTGGTCGGGGTGCTGGCCGTGAACGGGCGGAGCCGCCGGGGCGAGGTGCTCGTGCACGAGATCGTCGACGCCGCCGACGCGATCGGCGACCTCGACCTGCGGTGCCTGGCCCTGGAATCGGCGGCCGGCACGCTCGTCGACGTCGGCCTGCACGCTCCGGCGATCGAGGTCACGCGGTCGATCGCCGACCCCGAACGGCGGGCCGCGGAACTGGTGGCGCTGGCCGAGGCGCTGCACGAGAGCGGCTTCCGCGACCGGGCCGAAGACCTCGTCGACGAAGCCGTCCAGGTCGCGCACACGGCCACGGACCCGTTCCAGGACGGCCGGGCGTTGATGACGCTCGCCGAGGTGCTCGCCAGGGCCGGGCACCCCGTTCGGGCCGTCGCCGTGGTCGGCTTGATCACCGATCCCGACCGCCGCGCCTGGGCTCTGGTGTCCGTGGCGAAGGGGGCGGTCGAAGCACGCCTGCTCGACCGCGCCGAAGAGCTCGCCGACGAGGTCGTCCTGGCGGCGCGCTCGATCCTGGACCCCTACCGGCGGAGCTCGGCGCTGGCGTCGGCCGCCGGGGTGCTGCGTGCTCTCGGCCGGCACGACGAAGCGGAGCGCCTCGTCGACGAGGTCCTCCGGCCCACGCGGTCGGCCATCGACCCCGACCTGCGCGGGTCGGAACTGGTGGCGGCGGTCGAAGCGCTGGCCGAAGGTGGTCTGCACGACCTCGCGGCCGAGGCCGTCGCCCGGATCACCCGCCGCCACCAGCGTGCTTCGGCCCTCGCCGCGGTGGCCAGGGAACTCGCCAAGGCCGGCCGGCACGACCGGGCGGTCGAGACCGCGTCCCTGATCGTCGATCCCCAGCGGCGGAGCTGGTCGCTGCTGTCGGTGGTCGAGGCACTGGTCGAGGCGGGGCGGCACGACCAGGCGATCGCGCTCGCCCGTTCGATCCCCTGGCCGCACCAGCGGGGGCTCGCGATCGCCGGCCTGGCCGAACGCCTCGTCGCGACCGACCGCGAAGACCGCGTCGAAGGCCTGGTCGAGGAACTCGTCAAGGCCGCCGACGAGACCACCGGACCCGACCACCAGGCGCTGCTGCTGGCCGCGGCGTCGAAGGCGATGGCCGTGATCGGCCGCCACGACCGGGCCGCGGACCTGCTGGACCGGTCCGGGGTGGCGATGCGCGGCGTCCACGACCGGTACGACCGGAACTCGGTGCTGGCCGCGATGGCCACCGCCCTCGCCGCCGCGGGGCACGACGACCGGACCGGCAAGACCGTCGAGTCGATCACCGACCCCGACCAGCGCGCCGCGGCCTTGGCGGCGGTGGCCGAGACGCTGGCCACCTGCGGGCGCCACGGCCCGGCACTGGAGGTGATCGACGCCATGGTCGACCCGAACCAGCGGTCCCGGACCACGATGCGGCTGGCGCGCCTGGCCCGGGACACCGCTCCGAGGGACGCGGGCCGCTTGGCCGCCCTCGCCCTGCGGACCGCCCACTGGAGCACGGCCACCACCGATCTCCGCCACGTCTCCCTGCCGACGGTCCTGGCGATGATCGACGAGGTCACCGCGCTCACCCGGATGGGCACGGGCTCGCCCGCGGACGCCGAGCCGCCCGATGCCCCCTCCGGTCAGTACGCCCTCTTCGAGTAGGTCCCCACCCGGTCCTTCGCGCCAACGCCCCCCGAACGGGCGATGCCGGCGCCGGCGCCGGCTGCGTACATTCGACCGGATCGGTGATTTCCTCACTGTAGGAGTGCACATGAGGAAAATCTTCAACCGACGACGGGTGGTCGTCGGGCTGGCGGCCCTGCTGGTCGGCTCCGCCCCGGCGGTGGCCACGGCCGGCACGGGTGACGTGGTGGCGGACGCGTTGCGGCGGATGAGCCTGGAGGAGAAGGTCGGCCAGCTGTTCGTCACCTACGCCTACGGCGCCACGGTCGACGCGTCCGACCCTGCCTCGGTGGCCGCCAACCGGCGCCAGCACGGCGTGGACAACGCCGAGCAGCTGATCCGGAAGTACCACCTCGGCGGCATCATCTACTTCGCGTGGTCCGGCAACACGGCCAACCCGGCGCAGGTCGCCGCGCTGTCCAACGGCATCCAGCGGGTGTCGGCGATCCCCGCCCTGGTGAGCACCGACCAGGAGTACGGCGTGGTGTCGCGGATCGGGGAGCCGGTCACGCCGTTCCCCGGCAACATGGCGCTCGGCGCGGCCCGTGACCCGCGGGCGGCGGGCGAGGCGGCCCTGATCGCCGGGCGGGAACTGCGCGCGATGGGCGTCAACCAGGACTTCGCGCCGGTCGCCGACGTCAACGTCAACGCGCTCAACCCGGTGATCGGCGTCCGGTCGTTCGCCGAGGACCCGGAGCTGACGGCGGCGTTGGTCGAGGCGCAGGTCCGGGGTTACGAGCGGGGCGGCGTCTCGGCCACCGCCAAGCACTTCCCCGGCCACGGCGACACCGCCGTGGACAGCCACACCGGTCTCCCCGTGATCGGGCACAGCCGCGAGGACTGGGAACGGCTGGACGCGCCGCCGTTCCGCCGCGCGATCGCCGCCGGCATCGACTCGATCATGACCGCGCACATCGTGGTACCCGCGCTCGACCCGTCCGGTGACCCGGCCACGCTCTCCCGGCCGATCATCACCGGCATCCTGCGCGACCGGCTCGGCTACGACGGCGTGGTGATCACCGACTCGCTCGGGATGGCGGGCGTCCGGCAGAAGTACGGCGACGACCGCGTGCCCGTGCTGGCCCTGAAGGCGGGCGTCGACCAGTTGCTGATGCCGCCCGACATCGACCTCGCGTACCACGCGGTGCTGGCGGCGGTGCGCGGCGGCGAGCTCACCGAGCGCCGCATCGACCAGTCGGTCCGCCGGATCCTGCGGATGAAGGCCAAGCGCGGCCTGTTCGACGACCCGTTCGTCGACCCGGCGAAGCTGCCGGAGGTCGTCGGGACGGCGCCGAACAAGCAGGCCGCGCAACGGATCACGGACCGGACCACGACGCTCGTGCGCAATGCGCTCCTGCCCCTGCGCACGCCGCCGTCCTCCGTGTTCACCACCGGCTGGGGCACGACCGCCGACCCGGTGCCGCACCGGCTCGCCACCGCCGTCGCCCGACGTTCGGCGACGACGAACGCCCTGGTCACCGGCACGAACCCGAACCAGGCGATGATCGACCGCGCGGTCGCCGGCGCGGGCGCGGCCGACCTGACGATCGTCGCGACCAACAAGGCGTGGACCGACGTCGGCCAGCAGGGGCTGGTGAAGGCGCTGCTGGCCACCGGGAAACCGGTCGTCGTGATCGCGGTCCGGGACCCGTACGACATCGCGTACTTCCCGGACGCGCAGACCTACCTGGCGACCTACTCCTACACCGAGGTCTCGGTGGAGTCGGCGGTGCGGGTGCTCTACGGGGAGCACGCCCCGGTCGGGAAGCTGCCGGTGACGATCCCGGTCGCGGGCGATCCCTCGACCGCGCTGCACCCGTTCGGCCACGGCCTGACCTGGGAGGGCTGAACCCGATGCGTCGCCTGCCGACCGCCGTCCTGTGCGCGCTGCTGGTCGCGACACCGTCCGCGGTGGCCGAACCCACGAGCGCCGGGACCGTGCCGCTGACCGTGATGACCTACAACATCCACACCGGCATCGGCGTGGACGGCAGGCTGGACCTGGCGCGGGCAGCCGCGGACATCACGGCCTCCGGCGCCGACGTGGTCGGCGTGCAGGAGGTCGACGTCCACTGGATGGCCCGCAGCGAGTGGCGCGACCAGGCGACGGAACTGGCCGCCGCGGTCGGCATGGACGTCTACTTCGCGCCCATCTACGACCTCGACCCGGCGGAACCGGGCAAGCCGCGGCGGCAGTACGGCGTGGCGGTGCTCAGCCGGCACCCGATCGTCGCGGCGGAGAACCACCCGATCACCCGGCTGTCCACCCAGGTGCCCGACCCGAGACCCGAACCGGCGCCGGGGTTCCCCGAGGTGGAGCTGAACGTGCGCGGCGAACGCGTGCACGTCTACGACACCCACCTGGACTACCGCGCCGACCCGGCGGTGCGGCGGGCGCAGGTCGCCGACATGCTGCGCGTGATGGCCGAGGACCGCGGTGACGCGCGGGTGCTGCTCGGCGACCTCAACGCGACGCCGGACGCGCCCGAACTCGCTCCACTGTGGACGGAACTGGTCGACGCCTGGGCGATGACCGACCCGTCGTCCCCCGGCATGACCTACCCGGCGGCGGCGCCGACCAAGCGCATCGACTACGTCGCCGCCGGCTACCCGGCCCGCGTGCGCGAGACGCGCGTCGTCACGACCGGGGCGTCGGACCACCTGCCCGTGGTGGCCGAGTTGGCCATCGCCCGACGGCACGGTTCCCCTTGGGACGGACCGCTCCCCGACGACCGACTGCGTTACGGCACGGCACGGCAGGCCGGACTGGCCGCCGAGCACGTCGACCGGCTGGTGCCCGACGTCGAGGCGGGCGTGCGCGCGGTGCCCCAGGCGTTCCCCGGTGGCGTGGTGCTGGCCGCGCGCAACGGCGTGATCGCCCGCCACGCCGCCGTGGGAGACGCGCTGCGGTACGGGTCCGACGGCGCGGAACTGCCGCCCGACCAGCGGATCCCGATGCGCGAGGACACCATCTTCGACGTGGCGTCGATCTCGAAGCTCTTCACCACCGTGGTCGCGCTGCGACTGGTCGAGCGCGGCCTGCTCGACCTCGACGCGCCCGCCGCGCGCTACCTGCCCGAGTTCGCCGGCAACGGCAAGCAGGACGTCACGCTCAAGCAGTTGCTGACCCACACCTCCGGGCTGCCCGCCGGCTTGGCGCTCGGTTCGTACCCGACGGTCGAGCAACGGCTGGCCGCCGTCTACGCGGTGGCGCTCCGGTCGGAGCCGGGCACGCGGTACGTCTACTCGGACCTGAGCCTCATCGTGGTCGGCAAGGTGCTGGAACGGGTCACCGGCCGGTCGCTGCCGGACCTCGTGGCCGCGGAGGTCACCGAGCCGCTGGGGCTGCGCGACACCATGTTCAACCCGCCGGAGAGCCTGCGGCCGCGCATCGCGCCGACCCAGCACACGGGTCCGCGCGGGCTGATCTGGGGCCAGGTGCACGACTCCACGTCCTGGTACCTCGGCGGCACGGCGGGGCACGCCGGCGTCTTCTCCACCGCGCGCGACCTCGCCGTCTTCGCCCAGGTGCTGCTCAACGGCGGCCGGTACGGCGACCGGCGGATCCTGCGGGCGGACAGCGTCCGGGCGATGACGACCAACTGGAACGCGGCCATCCCAGGTGCCGCCCGCGGGCTGGGCCTGGACGTCGACAAGCCCGCGTTCATGGGCATGCTGGCCACGCCGTACACCGTGGGTCACACCGGGTACACCGGGACGTCGCTGGTCGTCGAGCCGGCGAGCCGGTCCTTCGTGCTGCTGCTGACCAACCGCGTGCACCCGACGGCGGCCGGTCCGGCCACCAACCCCTACCGGCACGCCGTGGCCGACGACCTGGCCCGCGCCGTCCTGGACCGCTGACTAGACCTTCGACCGGCGGAGCAGGTGGCGGCCCCACACGACGCCGACCACGGCCAGCACCAGCCACGCCGCCGCGGCCGCGAGCGAGCGGGGTGAGCCGAGGTCGAGCGCGGCGTCGCCGAGGGTCGCGGCCAGGGCGGTGGTCGGGAGCAGCCCGAGCGCGGTCCCGGCGGCGAAGGACCTCGGCGCGACGGCCGTGACGCCCGCGCCGTAGTTGGACACCGCGAACGGGATCACGGGGAGCAGGCGGAGCACCACCGTGGCGGACAGGCCGTTGCGCGCGAAGGCCGTGTCGAGCACCTTCAGCCGGCCGGAGCCCAGCCACCGCGCCACGGACCGCCGCCCCAGCAGGCGTGCGACGAAGAACGCGACCAACGCACCCGCCGTGAAGCCCGCGACCGCGACCACCAGTCCCGGCAGGACGCCGAACAGCAGGCCGGACGCCGTGGCCAGCACCGGTTTCGGGAAGAACGCCGCCGTCCCCGCCGCGCACACCGCGAAGAACACCAGCGGCGCCAGCACGCCGTTGCCCTCGATCCAGGCCCGGAGCTGTTCCGGGTCCGGCAGGTCGAGCAGCGTGGCGGCGAACGCGAGCGCCACGACCACGACGGCCGGCCCGACCACCCGCACGTGCCGCACCGTCTCCCCCGCGCTCCCCGCCGACCTCGAGGTCGGCTGTCCGCCATCGTAGGTCCTTGTAGGATGGGCCCGTGCTCCACCGCGTCCGCACCCGAGCCTCGCTGTGGGCTCTCGTGTGGGTTGTCGCGTTCGCCGTCGTGGGGATGCACCACCTCGGCACGCACGAGCAGGCCGCGGTGACCGTGACCGCGGTGGCCGACTGCTGCGCGCACGGCGCGTCCGAAGAGCACGCGCCCGGCCCCGCTCAGCAGCACGACCTGCTGCACCTGTGCCTGGCCATCCTCGTCGCCGGGCTCGGCCTGCTGCTCGCCGTCCTCGTGCTCCTCCGCCGAGGCGTCCTCGTGCGGCTGACGTCGGCCACCACGCGGTCGGCCCGGCCGCGCTCACCTCCCCCGAGACCGGGCGGCGCGCCGGCGCTGCTCGCCACCCTCTGCGTCCTGCGGCTGTGACAGGCGGCGCGTGACGTCCCTTGTGGACGTCGACGCGACGCCGCGCAACCGACTCGGATCCACACCGCAGAGGACATCATGACCAGGAAGAACCTGGTCGGGACGGCGCTCGCCCTCCTGACCCCCGTGCTCGTGCTCGCCGGGTGCGGCAGCGACTCCACCGGCCACGACCCGGGCAGCACGACCGGCCACCCGAGCGCCGCCGCCGGCGCACCGTCCGGTGGGCACAACGAGGCGGACGTCACGTTCGCGCAGGGCATGATCCCCCACCACCAGGGCGCGATCGAGATGGCGAAGCTCGTCCACGGCCGGACCACCACCCCCGAGGTGCTCGACCTCGCGTCGCGCATCGAGAAGGCGCAGGACCCGGAGATCAAGACCATGACCGGCTGGCTGACCGGCTGGGGCGCGCAGGTGCACACCACCGGCATGCCGGGCATGGACCACGGTTCGGACCAGCCCGGCATGGGCGCCGCCGAAATGGAGGCGCTGGCACAGGCCCGGGACACCGAGTTCGACCGGATGTTCCTGGGGATGATGATCAGGCACCACCAGGGCGCGATCGAGATGGCAAACGTGGAGCTCCGGCACGGCGCCAACGCCGAGGCCAAGGCGCTCGCCCAGCGGATCGTCGACGCGCAGCAGGCCGAGATCACCGAGATGCAGGGCCTGTTGCCGCCCGGCTGACGCCCGGCGGACGGCGACGGCGACCGCGCGCGTCAGCTCGCGGCGCTGTCGTCGGCCGGCCGGTCGATCAGGTGGTCGGCCAGGCCGGCCGGCATCTCGGCACTGCCCGGACCGCCCGCGGCGACCCAGTCGAGGACGTGGTCCACCGCCTCGTCGGTGAGCACGCCGCCCAGCCACACCGGCCGGGCGCCCGTGCCCCGGGCCGGCCTGACCACGACGACGTTGGAGAACTCGCAGGAGCTCAGGCAGTTGGCCACGGTGACCGCCCCCGGCCCCACGGCCTCCCGGAACTTCCGCAGGTGCGTCGCGTGGTCGACGTCCGGGTGCTTGTCGACGGTGCCGCAGCAGCAGCCCCGGCAGACGGTCACCTTGCTCGTTTCGGGCACCTGATCTCCCTGCTGCGGCGAACCAGTGGACAGCTATACCCCGACTGGGTATGCCCGAGAACGTAGCATACCCAGCCGGGGTACTGATCCACCGCGGGTCAGGCGTCGACCGCCACCGGCTCGACGACCCGGCCGCGCAGGGTGAAGGCGGCCAGCAGCGCGGCGGCCAGGGCGACCAGCGCGGCGCCGGTGAAGGCGGCCGAGTAGCCGTCGGTCAGCGCGACCGCGTCCCCGAGCCGGTCCGCGCCCCGCGACGTCGCCACCGCCGTCATCGCGGCCAGGCCGAGCGCCGAGCCGACCTGGTAGGTGGTGTTGACGATGCCCGAGGCCAGCCCGCCCTGGTCGGGGGCGACCCCGCCGATGGCGGCCATGGTCGCGGGGATGAAGACCAGCGCCATGCCGACCGCGGCGATCAGCGAGCCGGGCAGGACGTCGACGACGAAGCTGCCGCCCGGGTCGGCGGTGGCCAGCAGGCCGAGGCCGGCGGCGAGCACGGCGAGTCCGGCGACGATCAGGGGCTTGGCGCCGAAGCGGCCGATCAGGCGTCCGGTGACCGTGGTCATCAGCACGGTCATGAGCGCGGTCATCGGCAGCAGCGCCGCGCCGCTGGCGAACGCGTCGAACCCGAGCACCTGCTGGACGTAGAGGTTGAGGAAGTACCACATCGGGATCCACGCCGCGCCGAGCAACGCCATCGCGACGTTCGCCGCAGCCAGGTCGGGCGTGCGCCAGACCTTCAGCGGCATCAACGGGTTCTTGACCGTCCACTGCACCAGCAGGAACGCGATCAGCAGGACCGCCGCGGCGCCGAGCTGCACCAGCGTGGCCGTCGACGCCCAGCCGCGTTCGGGCGCCTGCACGATGGCGTAGACGGCCAGCGCGAGCCCGCCGGTCACCGCGACCGCTCCCCCGACGTCCAGGCCACCGCTGCGACCGGGGACGACGGGCAGCAGCCTCGGCGTGAGCGCGAGGGTCAGCAGGCCGATCGGGACGTAGACGACGAACACCCACGGCCAGCTCAGCCACTCGGTGATCACGCCGCCGAGGAACACGCCCGCGGTGCCGCCGGCCGGGGCCGCCGCGCCGTAGAACGCCATCGCCTTCGGCAGTTCGCGGGGCTGACCGGCGAACAGGACCATGAGCAGCGTCATCGCGGCCGGTGCGATCAGCGCCGCGCCGACGCCCTGCACCGCGCGGCCGACGACCTCCGTACCCGCCCCGGTCGCGGCGGCGGCGATCACCGAGCCGACGATCAGGGTGGCCCAGCCGACGGCGAACACGCGGCGTGCGCCCCAGAGGTCCGAGAGCCTGCCGCCGAGCAGCAGCAGGCCGCCGAGCGCGACCGCGTAGGCGTTGAACACCCACTGGAGCCCGCCGGGGGTGAAGCCCAACTCGCGCTGCATGTCCGGCAGCGCCACGGCGATGATCGAGGTGTCCATGATGACCATGAACTGCGCCGCCGCGAGCACGACGAGTGCCCACCAGCGCCGGGGATCGGGGTTCATGACGGGTCCTTCCTTTCGATACCCCTCGGGGGTATCCCGTGGAGCGATCGCGAACATACCCCCTAGGGGTATGACCCTGTCAAGCCGGACTTCCGCCCGCCCGCAACGTGGCGCCAACTCACGCGGCCGGCCGCGCCACCACCGCGGGCGCGCCGACCGTGACTTCATTGGCCAACCACGCGGCGATCTTCGACCGGTGGGAGATGTTCGACGTGGCCCGCGCCCTGACCGCGCTCGGCGCGTTCGGGCTCGTGGTCCTGCTAGCGGTCGGCGCGTCCCGACCGGGCGTCAGCCGCAGTCGACCCGGAGGTTGAGGTCGTCGCCCAGTTCGGCGGCGATCTCGGCGATCCGCGAGTGGTCGTGGAGTCGGCGGGTCACGTAACCCACCGCGTGGTCGTTGCGCAGCGACCACCACGCGGCCGACCCGCCGAACCCGCCGAGGCCGATGAACGAGCCGGTGCGGAACAGGCCGAGCGCCCAGTTCACCGTCGTGCCGACGACCTCGTCGTGACCGCACACCTGGGACGCCAGGAAGTCCGCGTGCAACCGCGGTCCGAGCAGTCGGCGGACCGGCCCGTCCGGCGCGGTCAGGCCCGCGTAGAACCGCGCCAGCGCGGTCGCGGAGGCGTGCAGACCGCTGGCGCCGAACACCGCCCGGTGCCAGTCCGGCGAGTTGAGGCGGGCGGGGTCCAGCGCGCCGACGGGGAGGGCGAGCGCGCGCTGGTACGACGAGGCGACCTCGGCCACGAGGTCGTCCGTGCTGCCGTCGATGCCCAGTTCGAGCTCGGCCACGCGGTCCAGGTCCCGTTCCGGCACGCCGAACCAGGCGTCGACGCCCAACGCCGGCCGGACCACGTCGGCGTACAGCTCACCCAGCGACCGCCCCGTGGCGGCACGCAGGACCCCGTCGATCAGGTGGCCGTAGGTCAACGCGTGCTCGGCCAACACCGACCCGGGCTCGGACTCCGCCGTGGCCGCCGCCAGCTCACGCCGGAGCCCCGCGTCGTCCAGCAGGTCCACCGCGGCGGCCGAGGCCGGGAACGCGGGCAGACCCGCCCGATGGGTCAGGACCTGCCGCAACGTCGTGCGCTCCTTGCCGCCGGTCGCGTAGTCGGTCCAGTAGGTCGACACCGGCTCGTCCAACGACAACGCGCCGTCGGCCACCGCCGCCAGCGCGGTGAGCGCGGCGAACGGCTTGGAGGTCGAGTACGTGGTGACGAGGGTGTCGTCCCGCCACGGACGGCTGCGGGCCACGTCGGCCCAACCACCGCTCAACCGGACGACCTCACGCCCACCGGACCACACCGACAGCCCGGCGCCGGTTTCCCGACCCTCGTCGACCATCCTCGTGAACACCCGGCGAACCTGCTCGTACCCCTCCGCGACGATCCCGCTGACACCCACCGACCGCCCCCTCCGCCGACGACCTACCGTCCCACCATACCCCGTATGGGTATGACCGACGGCGAGCCCGCTGCGGCACGCGACCGCCACTGCGGTGGTACGGCGCGCGGAGGGCGTACAACCGGGGTGGTAGGAAGATCGGCAACTCCGGCATGACGACTCGCGGCCACCCCCGTTCCTACGCTGCCCGTACCTGTTGTACGAGTGGAGGAATCCCCATGCATGTCGCCAATGTTCTCGCCGCGGCCAGTGTCTACGCGATGAGCCCGGGACGGATCGGCGCCAGTCTCGGCGCGGTGCTGGGGTTGGTCGGCCTCGTGGTGGGCGCGCTGGCCCTGGCCCGGCCCACCGGTCGCTTCGGCACCCGCACCGGACGGCTCGGGGCCCTCGTGTCCTTGGCGACGGGTGCCGTCGGCCTGGCGCTCGGCGGGCTCGTCGCGGTCACCTCCGACAGCGGCATCGGGACCGGCAACGGCCGTGGCGGGGCCTACGTGGCCTTGGTGGTCGGGTCGGTCGCCGTGGTCCTCGGCGGGTCGGCGCTGGCGCGCTCGCGCCGGGAGACCGCCTGATCGGTCAGCCAGCCCGGCACGGCGAGGCCGGACTCGTACGCGAGGATCACCAACTGGGCCCGGTCGCGGACCCCCGCCTTGGTCATGATGCGACTGACGTGGGTCTTCGCGGTGGCCGGGCTCAGCACGAGCCGGGCGGCGATCTCGTCGTTGGACAGGCCGGCCGCCACCAGCGCCATCACTTCGCGTTCGCGGTCGGTGAGCGCGCTCAGCCGCGGTCCCGGGTCCGGGTGCGTGGCGCGGGTGGCGAACTCGGCGATCAGCCGGCGGGTGACCGACGGCGCGAGGAGCGCGTCACCGCGGGCCACGACCCGCACACCGTGGATCAGCTCGGCCGGCTCGGTGTCCTTGACCAGGAAGCCGCTCGCACCGGCCCGCAGCGCGCCGTAGACGTAGTCGTCCAGGTCGAACGTGGTCAGGATGATCACGCGGACGTCGGAGGTCGCGGTGATCTCCCGCGTGGCGGCCAGGCCGTCCAGCCCGGGCATCTGGACGTCCATGAGGACGACGTCGGGCCGCAGGTGCCGGGTGAGCCGCACCGCCTCCGCGCCGTCGGCGGCCTCGCCGACCACCTCGATGCCGTCCTCACCGTCCAGGATGGACCGGAACCCGGCGCGGACGAGGGTCTGGTCGTCGGCGAGCAGCAGGCGGATCACGCCGGCACCGGGTCCTCGCGCAGCGGCAGGCGGGCGTGGACCCGGAAGCCGCCGTCCGGGCGCGGGCCCGTGGTCAGCTCGCCGCCCAGCGCCTGCGCCCGTTCCCGCATGCCGAGGATGCCGTTGCCGGGCGCGCCCGGTGCGCCGGTGCCGTCGTCCTCGACCTCCACCAGCACGGTGTCGTGGTCGGGCCGGACGCGGACCACGGCGGCGGTCGCGCCCGCGTGCCGGGTCACGTTGGTCAGCGCCTCCTGGACGATCCGGTACGCGGCCAGGTCGACCTCCGGCGGCAGCGGCCGGGTCTCGGCGAGCTCGACGCGGATCTCCAGCCCGGACCGCCCCGCCGTCGTGACGAGGTCGCCGAGGCGGTTCAGGCCGGGTGGCGCGTCGCCGTCCTGGCGCAGGGCGTTGAGCGTCGCGCGCAGCTCGCGCAGGGTTTCCTTGCTGGTCTGCTTGATCGCGGTGAGCGCCTGCTCGGAGCGGGCCGGGTCCGGGCGGTGCAGCGCGGCGCTGGCCTGCACGTTGATCAGCGAGAGGTGGTGCCCGAGCGCGTCGTGCAGCTCGCGGGCGATGCGCAGCCGTTCGTCGGTGGCGCGTCGCCGGGCCTCCTCCTCCATCCGCTGCTCGGCGGCGAGGGTGCGCGCCTCCGCTTCGGCGAGGTAGGCCCGGCGGTTGCGGGTCACGCCGACGATGACGGCGATGAGCCAGCCGGCGTGCAGGAACGTCGCGCCGTTGTCGGTCCGGTTGAAGCTGTCCGCGAGGGCGAAGGCGACGACCGAGGCGACGCCGAGCCCGATGGCGACGGCGAGGTGGCCCTCGTCGACGACCGTGTAGAGCGCGACCACGAACACGACCATGATCGGGCCGGGTTGGTGCAGCAGCGCCCCGTACGCGCTGATGGCGGCCAACGCCACCACGCCGACCGGGATCGGGTGGCGGCGGCGGACGACCAGCGCGCCGGCGGAGACCAGCACGACGAGCAGTGCCGCCCACTCGCCCGGGGTGTCGACGCCGCGCGACTGCACCAGCAGCCCGAGCAGCGCGACCAGGCCCGCGGCGATCGCCGCGGCGGTGTCCGCCGTCCGGCCACGCCCTCTCGACATGGCCGAAGCCTAACCCCCGCCGGGTGAGCGGGAGGTCAGGCTTCGACGGGGTCGGGCGCGGTGGGTCAGGCGACCCGTTTGCGGGTGTAGAAGCCCGCCGCCACGGCGACGCCACCGGCGGCGAGCGCGACCTGGATGATCACTTCGATCCAGTCGATGCCGCGGGTGTCGCCCACGCCGAGCGCGTTCGCGATGAAGGTGCCGATCACGGCCGCCACGATGCCGACGACGATGGTCAGCCAGATCGGGATGCTCTGCTTGCCGGGCAGCACGAGTCTGCCGAGGGCGCCGATGATCAGGCCCACGATGAGGGCGCTGATGATGCCGGAGACGGTCACGTTCACTCCTTCGAGTCAAGTGAGCCTCAGGTACCCGATCAGCGCCCCCGTCACTCCTCCGAAGTTCTCCCGCCCTACGACGCGCAGAACTCGTTGCCTTCCGGGTCCCGCATGACCCACCAGTGCCCGGCCGGACCCTTGTCGAACTCGGTGACGCGGGTCGCGCCGAGACCCTCCAGGCGGGCCACCAGCTCGTCCAGGCCGCCCGGCTCGCCGTGGATGTCGATGTGCAGGCGGTTCTTGCCGGACTTGGCCTCGGGCACGTCCTGGAACAGCAGCCGCCGCCCGCGCCCGACGCCGCTGGTCGCGTCGAACGGGTCCTCGGGGTGGCGGACGGCGGCGAAACCGCGGAAGTTCTTGCGCCCGTTGTGCTCGATGACCGCTTCCGCGCCGAGGTGGCCGGCCGCCAGCAGCTGCTCGATGAGCGCGCTCGGGTCCTCCACCTCGTAGTCCAGGGCCGCGGCCCAGAAGTCCGCGAGGGCGGGTGCGTTCTTGGTGTCGATGACCAACTTCCAGCTCAGTGCCATGTAACTGGTTATATAGGTTACAGCGGTCCCGGCGCAAACCGAGGCCCACCGCGAACGGCCGGACCAGCCGTTCCGTCGCGGCGCGACCGACCGCGTCGAGCCCGCCCCCGGCTAGGCTGCGCCGGCATGAACGCGGCACTGCTGATCGTCGACCTGCAGGAGATGTTGGTCCCGCTCGTCTGGCGCGGCGAGGAACTGGTCGACCGCGTCGCCGCGTTGGCGCGCGAGGCCCGGCGCAACGGCGTGCCGGTGGTCGCGTTGCGGCAGATCGGGCCCGGCGGCACGCCGTTCGACCCGGCGAACCCGGGAACGCGGATCAGCTCACGCCTCGGCCTCGAACCGACCGACGTGGTGCTCGACAAGACGGCGACCGACGCCTTCTACCGCACGGACCTCGCCGCGCTGCTCGCCGAACGGGACGTGGACACCGTGGTGCTGACCGGCCTGGCCACCGACTACTGCGTGGACGCCACGGCGCGGTCGGCGTTGAGCCACGGCCTGGACGTCGTGCTGGTCAGCGACGGCCACTCGCCGGCGGCCGACGGCGACCCGGAGGCGGGCCTCACCGCCGAGCAGGTCGTCGCGCGGCACAACCGGCTCCTCGGCACGGCCGTCCACCCCGGCGGCGCGGTGCGCCTGGTGCCGGCGGCGGAGGTCGTGTTCGAGCGCTGACCGCGCCGAAGGGCCGGTCCGGGGTGTCGGCCCGGACCGGCCCGGTGCTCGGATCAGCCGCTGACCGAGGCGGAGAAGTTGTTGACCGCCAGGCCGGTGCCGCCGTTCCACGGCTCGAAACCGGCTTGGATGCTGGTCAGGTACCAGGACGTGGTGATCGCGCCGCGGTTGCGGACGTCGTTGACGAAGTCGAGCACGTTGAACGACCACGACGTGATCGGCGACGGCGCGACGTAGGAGATCACGTTGTTGGCGCCGTTGCTGCCGCGCCAGACCTGCCAGCTGCGGCCACCGATGGTGGTGTTGCCGACCGCGCTGCCGATCGGCTGGATCGAGCCCTGGCGGTTGAACCAGATCATGATCTCCATCTGGTTGACCCCGTTCGTCTTGGGCGTCGGGTCGAGCCAGATGTCGTAGGAGGCGTTGTAGGTGCCGCCCACGTAGGTGTAGTTGATCGAGGACGAGGCGCTGCGGATCCGGCTGACCTGCATCGGCAGGTTGCTGCCCGGCGAGCAGTTGGAGTAGTGGCAGCCGAGGAACACCGACGGGTACGACAGCGGTGCGCCGTTGGTCGGCGCCGAGCCCTGCTGCTGGGTGATCCGGAAACCGGTCGAGGTGACGTTGATGCACTGGGTGGCCGACGAGCCCCAGCGGTTGTTCTGGACCACGTAGCGGCCCTGGATGGTGGTCGATCCGTACTGCTCGCAGATCGTGGTGTCGGCCTGGGCCGGCCCGGCTGCGGCGACGACCGCGGACGCGGCCATCAGCCCGGCCAGCACGAAGGCGCGGACAGTGCTTCGCATGGAACTCCTTCCGAAGGGTCCACGACGGCGGGGAATCTCCTGGGAGCGCTCCCAGGGTAGCCCGGAACACCCTCGGACGCCTACGGCGCACCGGATCCGTTCCTAGTCGTACGTCGCCAGCACCAGGCAGAGCAGCGTGCCGTCGTCGTCCACGATCTCGTGACCCGTGAGGTTCTCGGCCGCCACGGGGAGGACGATCCCGTTGAGCCCGGTCTCCGGGTCCAGCACCACGTCCACCCAGTTGTCGGGCCGGTGGTGCGGCCCCTTGGCCAGGATGCGGTCCCGCGCGTCGGGGAAGAAGGAGGGCACGTCGTCCTCGAACGGGAGCGTGGCGCGCATGGCCTCGTCGCCCCACAGCACGGCGTAGTCCTCGATCAGGTGGATGTCGTCGTACCCGTCGTGGTCCCACTCCGCCGCCGCGATGCGCGCGGGCTCGGCCAGCGGGATCACGACCATGCTCGCGAAGTACCGGAACCGGTCGGGTTCCCAGTGGTCCGCGATCACGGTGTGCGAGCCCACGTAGACCGGGTGGGGACCGGCGGGCAGCGCGTGGGTGAAGCCGGCCTCGGTGCGCCACGGCGTCTCCCAGGTCACCCGGCCGTCCGCCACGACGAGGTCGCCCGCGTGGTCGAACCAGTCGGGCCGGACCGTGTCCGAGCGCTTCGTGTACTCGTCGGCCAAGCGCCACAACAGCTTCTGCACGTCCACGTGGTCGTGTCCTCACGGTCGTCCGTCGTCCCGCGCCGTCGTCACGCGGTCAGCCGCCGCGTCGTGATGCCCGTGTCCGAACCGGTGATGACGACCAGTCCGCCGTCCGGCGTGCCGAGGGCGGTCAGCTTCACCGCCCGGCCGCCGGAGCGGATCGGCTCACCCACGCGGCGGCCGGTCTCCGCGTCCCACCGCAGCACGAGCCCGTCGGGCCCGGCGCTGACGAGCACCGGTCGCCCGCCACCAGGCCGGGCCGCGACCAGCGCGGTCACCGAGTGGGTCGGCGTGTGCCCCGCCATGGGCTCGCCGACGGGCTGCCCGGTCTCCGCGTCCCACCGGCGCACGACACCCTTGCGGCCCCCGCCGGCGAGCAGCACGCGCCCGTCGTCCAGGACGACCGCGGCCACGGGCCCGCGAACGCCGTCCTCACCCGTGATCGGCTCGCCCACCAGCGCTCCGGTCTCGACGTCCCACCGCAGCACGGTCTTGTCGTAGGCGGCGCTGACCAAGAGCGTGCGGCCGTCGCGGAGGCGCACGGCGACCAGCGACCGCACGTGGCCGCTGTGGCCGGTGAGCGGTTCGCCGACGGGACGGCCCGTCCCGGCGTCCCAGAGGCGCACGGTGTGGTCCTGGGAGCCGCCCGCGACCAGGACGCGCCCGGCGTGCTCGAACGCGAGCACGGACGTCACGGTCTTGGTGTGCCCGGTGAGGGGCTCGCCCAGTTGACGGCCGGTGGTGAGGTCCCAGCGCCGCACCGCCAGGTCCTCTCCCCCGCTGACGAGCAGCGTGCCGAGGGCGGCCACCGACCACACCGGGGCGGTGTGCCCCACGAGCGGTTCGCCGACGGGTCGGCCGGTGTCCAGGTCCCAGCGGCACACCTCGGCGCCGCTCGCGCCGACGAGCAGCGACCCGCTGGTGGTCAGCGACCGCACGCCCCGGGGCGGGCCGGTCAGCCGGTCGCCGACGGCCTCGCCGGTGGCCGCGTCCCAGCGGCGCACGTCGCCGTCGTCGCCGCCGCTGAACAACGTCGTGCCGACGACGGCCAGCGACCGCACGGGACCGCGATGGCCGGTCAGGGGCTCCCCCACCGGGGTTCCGCCGTCCCACCGGTGCACCGAGCCGTCACGGCAGCCGGCCACGAGCAGCGTGCGGCCGTCGTCCACCACGACCGGGAGCAGCGACAGCACCGCGGCGGGGTGGCCGGTGAGCGGGTCGCCCGCCGGCTGCCCGGTCGCCACGTCCCACCGGCGCACGCTGCCGTCGTCGGAGGCGCTGAACAGCGTGGTGCCGACCACGGCCAGCGACCGCACCGGACCGGCGTGGCCCATCACCGGCTCGCCTTCGGGCCGCCCCGTCACCGCGTCCCAGCGCCACAGCGCGCCGTCCGCGTAACCGCCCACGACCAGCGTGCGGCCGTCGGGCAGCGCCGCGGCGGCCAGTGACCAGACCGAGGACGCGCGGCCGCGCAACGGGTCACCCACCGGCAGACCGGTCGTCACGTCCCACCGGCGCACGTCGCCGTCGTCGGAACCGCTGAACACCACCGTGCCGACGACGGCCAAGGCCCGCACCCACCCGGTCCGGGGCACTTCCGCCAAGGGCTGGCCGGTGGCCGCGTCCCACCGCACCACGCGGCCGTCCCCGAACCCGCCGACGACCAGCGCGCGTCCGTCCTCTGTGGACGCGGCGGCCAGCGACCACACCCAGGCCCGACCGGCGAGCGGGTCGTCCAGCGCCTGTCCGGTGACCGCGTCCCAGCGGCGCACACCGCCGTCGTGCGACCCGCTGACGAGCACCGCCCGCCCATCGGCCCGTCGGACGGCGGTGAGCGCGGTGATCGGCCCGCGGTGCGGCGAACCGATCGACGACGTGGACATGTGAGTGATCATCCACTATCTGGTGATCACCTTTCGGTCCCGGGTCAGGCGAGCCCTTGGGGGAACGCGAGGACGCGGTCCGGGTCGTAGCGGCGCGCGACGCGGCGCAGGCGTGGGAGGTTCCGGCCGTAGTAGGCGGTCGGCCAGTCCGGCATGTCGGGGTCGATGTAGTTGACGTAGCCGGTGTCGTGGCCGATGCCGTCGCGCAGGTCGGCCATGATGCGGCGCGCTTCGGCCTCGCCGACGCCGACCACGTCGACGTACGCCTGTGCGCTGGCGATGGCGCGGCGGTGCGGGAACGCGGTGGCGTCCGGCGGCACGCGCGCGATCGCGCCGCCGAACGTGTCGAACTGGGCCCGGCCCGTCCGCCGCCCCTCAAGCAGCGCCTCCACCCGCGCCGGGTCGACCGGCCGGTGCAGCATCCTGGACGACGCCACGAACGGCGAGCCGTCGTCGGGCAGGCACGCGGGCAGGCAGCCGGCGAAGAACCGCATCGCGGTGCCGTAGTCCATCGGCAGGACCGTGCGGCTGGTCGGCGCGACCTTCGCGGCGAACCGGTCGAGGAGCCGGTCCAGCTCGACCTCGGACCCGATCCAGCTGCCGATGACGTTGGCGGGCGGCGGGCTGCCGGCCCGGACGTTGCACGCCGACCACAGGCCGTCCGGGGTGTCGAGCATCCACTCCTGCCACGCGCCCAGCACGTCGGTCGCCGCACCCGCCGGGAACTCCAGGACGAACGCGGCCACGTCCGGCGCGGGCTCGGTGTCGAACGTGAACGACGTGACGACGCCGAAGTTGCCGCCGCCGCCACCGCGCAGCGCCCAGAACAGGTCGGGCTCGACGTGGTCGTCGGTGCGGCGCGGCCGCCCGCCCGGCGTCACGATCCGCGCGGCGCGCAGGTGGTCGACGGTCAGGCCGTACTTGCGCCCGACGACGCTGATGCCGCCGCCCAGCGTGAGCCCGCCGATGCCGACGGTCGGGCACGACCCGGCGGGCAGCAACCGGCCGTTGCGAGCCAACTCGTCGTACAGGTCGATCATCCGCGTGCCCGCGCCGACCTCGGCCCGGCCGCGGCGGTCCACGCGGATCCGGCGCAGCGCGGACAGGTCGACGACGAGGCCGTTCTCGGGCACCGAGTAGCCGGCGTAGCTGTGCCCGCCGCTGCGGGCGGCGACCGGGATCCGCTCCCGGGCCGCGAAGTCGAGGCACCGCGCCACGTCGGACTCGTCGGCGCACAGCGCCACGGCCGCGGGCCTGCGGTGCGCGTACACCGTGTTGTACGGCCGGCGCACGGTGTCGTATACGTCGTCACCGGGCAGGACCAGCCTGCCGGTGAGCGCGCGGCGCAGCCGGTCCCAGTCGTTCTCCCACGCGCCGAGCGCGACGAGACCGGTGGCCTGGATGAAGGTTCTGCGACCGAAATCCATGAGCACTCCCCCCGACCCATGGTCCCCCTGTCGCCCCGTCCGCCACTCCGCCGAACGGGTTCGGTGTCAGGACGCGGCGGCGAGCAGGGTGCGCGCGGCGCGCAGCGCGTGGTCGCCCGCTCCGGTCGGGCCGTGGTGCGTGGCGACCACGGTCGCGCCTTCGACCAGCATCAGGAGCTGCCGCCCGAGGAGCGCGGGGTCGGCGGCCCCGGCGCGTTCGGCGATGCCGACGAGCGTGTCGAGGTACCGGTCCAGGTGGCGTGCGGTGAGGGCGCGCACCGGCTCGACGTGGTGCTGGGCGGCGGCGTTGAGCAGGGCGCAGCCGCGGAACTCCGGCTCGTCGAAGGTCCGCTGGAAGGCGTCGAACACGGCGGTGAGCTGGTCGGCGGGATCGGGCCCGGCGGCGGCCACGGCGTCGGCCAACGCCCGCGTCACCCGGTCGCTGCGGGCCTCCAGCACGGCCCGCACCAGGCCGTCCTTGGTGCCGAAGTGCCGGTAGAGCGTTTCCTTGGACACGCCGAGCCGCGTGCACAGCTCGGCCACGCCGATGCCGTCGAGGCCGCGTTCGTAGAGCACGGGGGTGGCCGCGTCGAGGATCGCGGCACGGGTGCGCCCCGGGTCGATCGTGGAGCCCTTGGCCACCGGCATGACTTAGATGGTACCGATCGGTTCGATCCACTGTTAGCGTGCCGGATGGTACCGATCGGTTCGATCTACGGGGGCGCGATGTGGCAGGCGGCTCGGCTCGCGCTCGGCACGGCGTCCGCGCTCGGGCTCGCCCGGTTCGCCTACGGGCTGCTCGTGCCCGCGATGCGCGACGACCTGGGCTGGACGTTGACCGAGGCCGGTGCGATGAGCACCGCCAACGGGCTCGGTTACCTGCTCGGCGCGTTGGTGACCGCGGCGGTCGTCCGCGGCTGGGGCGTCACGGCCGCCTTCCGCGGTGGCCTGGTCGGCACGGCGGTCGCGTTGGCCGCCACGGCGCTCTCCGCCGATTTCGCGGTGCTGCTGGTGGTGCGCGCGGCGGCCGGTGCGGCGGGTGCGGTGGTGTTCATCGCCGGCGGGGTGATCGCCTCGCGCATCGCCACCCGGGTCGGGTCCGGCACGCCGATCACGGTGTACTTCGCGGGCACGGGGCTGGGCATCGCGTTCGGCGGCGTGACGATCCCGTTGCTGGGCAGCGGTTGGCGGGTCGCCTGGGTGGTCCTGGCCGTGGCCGCCGTCGCGGCGGCGCTGGTCGCCTGGACCGCGGCACGTGCCGGCGGTGAGGCCCCGGCCGCGACGTCCGGCCGACCGCGGTTGCGCCCCCTCTGGCGGATCGCGGTGGCGTACACGCTGTTCGCGCTCGGCTACATCACCTACATCACGTTCCTCTCGGCCTACCTCGTCGAGCGCGACGCGCCGACCTGGCAGGTGGTGCTGACGTGGGTGGCGCTCGGTCTGGCGGTGGTGGCGGCGCCCGCCCTGTGGAGCCGGCCGATCGCGAACTGGCCGGGCGCCCGGGCGCCGGCCGCGTTGCTGGGCGTGCTGGGCGGTGGCGCGGCCCTGGCGTTGGTGGCGCCGACGCCGACGGTGATCCTCGGCTCCGCCCTCGTCTACGGCGCGACGTTCATGGGCGTGCCCGCCGCCGTCACCGCGATCGTCCGCGACGCCGTGCCGACCGCCGACCTCACGGCGACGCTGGCCGCGTTCACCACGCTGTTCGCGGCCGGTCAGACCGCCGGGCCCTGGCTGGCCGGGGTCGTCGCCGACCGCACCTCGACCGACGCGACCCTGGCGTGGACCGCGGTCCTGTGCGCGGCGGCGGCCGTGATCGTGGTCAGTCCACGGCGGCGGCGAACCGCGCGGCGAGCGCCTCGACCGCGGCCCGCAGTTCCGGCCCGCCCTCGACGCGGAAGTTGACCGGCACGGTCGCCAGCCACTCCTGCGCGTACATGGCGGGGTTGCTCGTGCTGCCGACGAGGACGCACCCGTCGCCCAGCGGTTCGAGGCGGCCCATCGGTGGCCTGATCCACGGCGCCACCTGCTCCGGCGGCGCGTGGAACACCACGCGGGTCGGGAACTCCCAGCCGGTGCCCAGGTTCTCCTCCACCACCGCCACCGGGTCGAGGTCGGCCGGCGGCTCGAACCCGTGCTCGGTCTCCCGGACCGCCCGGACCCGGTCGATCCGGTAGGTGCGGAGCGCGTCCGCGCGGTGGGAGTGGCACAACAGGTACCACCGCCCGTGCCGGACGACGACCGCCCACGGGTCCACCTCGGAGTCCCACTCGCTGCCCGTGTCCGGGCGGTACGTGACCACCACGCGACGCCGGGCCGCGATGGCCGCGACGAGCGCGCTGGTCGTGGCGGGGTCCGGGCGGGCCGAGTTCCGGTCGGGCGCGGCCGACGCGTGCTCGCGCAGCGCCGCCGCCTGCTTGCCGACGTGCTCGGGCAGCGCCCGCACGACCTTGCCCAGGGCGCTGTCCACCAGGTCGTCGGCCGGGTTGTCGAGCACCGCCATGACCAGGACGAGCGCCTCGGGCTCGGTGAACACGACCGGTGGCAGCCGCGTGCCGCGCCCGAGCCGGTACCCGCCGTAGGGGCCCCGGGTCGACTCCACGGGGATGCCCGCCTCACGGAGGATCCCGACGTACCGGCGCACCGCCCGTTCCGTGACGCCCAGCCCCGCGGCGAGCTCGCCCGCCGTCACGCCGGGGCGCGCCTGGAGGATCTCCATGGCGCGCAGGGCCTTCGCGGTGGGGCTGAGTTCGGTCGGCACACCTGGACCTTAGACGTGAACCGGACGCGGGCCGTCCGGAACGCGATCCGGCCTCACTGCTGGGTCGACGCCATGAGCAGGCCCATCTCGTAGATGAACAGGGCGCCGAGGTAGAACGGCACGGACAGCAGCAGCACCGCCCAGAACGGCGGCCGCACGCGTCGGGTCAGCAGCCACGCCAGCACCGACGAGAGCACCAGCGGCACCGGCAGGTGGACGGTCACGTAGTCCAGGAGCACCGGGCCGAAGGAGACCGGTTCGCCGGTCTGGACGAAGACCGTCAGCACCACGAACACGACGAGGCCCGTCACCAGGTGCGCCAGGAAGTACGGGACGATCGACGCCTTCGGCGCAGCCGCCGCCGGCGCGCCCTGGCCGCGGGCGTTCGGATTCGGGTTCATGTCCCGGCCCCCTGACGTCGTGGAGCCCGGATCATACGTTCGCGCCCGAACCGGATTCGACGTCAGGCAGAATGTCGCCGTCACGAACCGACTGGAGGACGCCATGGCCGCTCCGGGCCTCGACCGGCCGCCGACGAGGCTGGAGGTCGTCCGGGCCGAGACGGCGCACGTCCTCGGGGCGAGGGCCGCCGGGCGGATCGAGTCGTTCCCCGACGGGGTCCTCTACGTCCGGGCCGGCGAGCTGCGCCGGCTGCTGGCCTGGCTCGTCGACTTCGTGGTGTTCCTGCTCGCGGTCGGCGTCGGCTTGGTCGTGCTCAGCGTGCCGTACGCGTCCGGGAAGATCGACGACGGGCAGCTCGCCCTCGCCGCCATCGCGCTGCTGCTCGTGGTGCCCCCGCTGTACGGCCTGTGCTACGGCAACGGCCGCGCGCTCGGCGCCGTGCTCACCGGCACCCGACTCGTGCGACTGGCCGACGGCGGCCGGATCGGGCTGAAGGCGCCGTGGGCGATGACGGTCCGGACCGTGCTGCTGCCGCTGGTCATCGTCTCGATCTTCGTCGGCGCGGCGGCCGGCGGCGGACCGCCCGGATCACCGGTCCGGACCAGCATCGACGGCCGGAGCACCCGCCGGCTCCACGCGGCGGGCTTCCGCTCCCTCGCCGACCAGCGGCCGCGCTGAGCCCACGCACGGCCGTCGACGCGCCTCGGACGGGGCACGCCGACGGCGGTGCGATCACGGCAGGTAGCCGAAGCCGGGCTTCGTGACCAGGTCGACCAACTGCCGCTCGGTGAACGGCACGCTGTCGCGAGTGGTCGGCCGGGTGTACGGCGAGCCGTGGTCCATCACCGTGGTCTGGTTGGTGACGGTGACCTCCACGACGGTGCCGTCCGGGAAGCGCGCTTCCGCCGACACCCGCCCCGGCAGGCCGGTGCGGAGGTCGCGCGCGACCTCCACCTCGACACCGTCGACGGACTTCACGGCCGGCTGGTCGAAGAACGGGCCGTTCATCGCGGTGAAGCGCACGCAGCCGCTCTCCACCGTGCAGTTCTCCGGCGCGGTGGCCGACCGCACGTAGAGCGCCAACGTCACGCTGCCCTCGGCGTCGGAGAACACGGCCGAGGCCAGGTAGCCGCCCGAGGTGTCCGGCCCGTGGGCGCTGAAGCGCAGCGGCGGCTCGTTCCGCTCCGAGACCACCGGGAGGATCTCGAAGCCGTCGGGGACGACGTCCGCCGCGGCCAGCCTCGCGGTCAGCTCGGCGGCGTGCCCGGGCGTGGTCGGCGCCGGGGGCACGTCGGTCGGCGTGGTCGTGAGCACGGGGCCCGACGCCGACTCCACAGTGGACCGATCGGTCACGGCGAAGAGCACGCTCGCCCCGATCGCCAGCACGACACCGACGGACAGCACACCGGCCACCGCCCGCCGTTGCGCCACCGCCTTGCGCGCCGACGTCAACACCTCTTCCGGCGAGTGCCGGGGCCCGGTGTCGCCTGCCAGCACCGGCGCGAGCATCCGCCGCACCTCGTCCACGTCGTTCATCACGCCACTCCTCCCTTGTCCAAGGTGCTGCCCAGCTCGCGGCGCAACGCCGCGAGGCCTTTGGCGCACTGGCTCTTGACCGTCCCCTCGCTGCACGCGAGCACCTTCGCCACCTGCGAGACCGACTGGTCCTCCCAGTACCGCAGCACGACGGCCGCGCGTTGCCCCGGTGGCAACGCCGCCAGCGCGCGCTGCACGTCGATGCCGCTCTCGTGCTCGACCTCGTCGGCGGGCAGGTCCGGCGGCTCCGCCACCGGCTTCTCCGAGCCCTTCAGCGGCCGCCGGTGGTCGATCACGGTGCGCACGAGCACCGTGCGCCAGTACGCGTCGACGGAGTCGGCCCGCCGCACGCGTGACCACGAGCGGTACAGCTTGAGCAACGTGGCCTGCGCCAGGTCCTCCGCCAGGTGCCAGTCGGCGCACAGCAGGAACGCCGTCCGCCGCACGTGGCGGTGCTTCGCGCGCACGAACTCGACGAACTCGGCGTCTTTGTCCTTCACCCGTCCACCCCCTCTCCCAGGACGACGAGGCGGCGTCGGCGTTCGGTTGCCCTCGACCCGTTCGGCGGGACCGGGCCACGCGAATGGTCGTGCCGGTCCGACGGCCGGCGGTGGGACGATCGACTGGCCGCCGCCGCTGTCGTCGAAGGGGGTTTCGTGATGAGCTCCGGGGTCCTGACCGCCATCGCCGCCCTCGCGCCGCGGTTGACCGCTGCCGCCGCGCGGGCCGAGGAGGAGCGCCAGGTCTCCGGCGACACCGTGGCGGCCATGCGGGACGCGGGCACGTTCCGCGTCACGCGGCCCGCGCGGTACGGCGGCGGGGAGGGATCGATCCGCACGCACCTGGACGTGTCGGCGGCGGTGGCCGAGCTCGACGGTGGCGCGGGCTGGTGCACGGCGCTGTGGAACGGCAGCAACTGGATCACCTCCCTGTTCCCCGAGCAGGCTCAGGACGACGTGTGGGGCGCCGATCCCGAAGCCCTGGTCGCCGGGACGCTGATGCCGAGCGGGCCGGTCGAGCGCGTGGCGGGCGGCTACCGGCTCAGCGGCGAGTGGACCTACGCCTCCGGCATCGGGCACGCGTCGTGGGGGCTGGCGGCGGCCGTGCTGGACGGCAACCTGGCGTGGACGCTGGTGCCCCGCGAGGACTTCGAGGTCGTGGACGAGTGGCACGTGGCCGGGATGAGGTCCACCGGCAGCAACCGGTTCGTGGTGCGGGACGCGTTCGTGCCCGACCACCGCGTGCTGCGGCTGGAGCGGATGGTGGCGGGCGCCAACGTCACGCCCGACACCCCCGTCGCCTACCGCGCCGCGTTCGTGCCGTCGCTCGTGACGATGATCAGCGGCCCGTTGGTCGGGCTGGGCCGTGCGGCCCTGGCGCACGTCATCGCCGCCGCGGCGGACAAGGGCATCGCCTACACCGGCTTCGACCGGCAACGCGACTCGGCCGCGTTCCAGCTCCTCGTCGCCGAGGCCGCCTCGGCGGTGGACAGCGCCGAGCTGCACGCCTACCGCGCCGCCGACCTCCTCGACCGGTACGCCGCCGAGGCCGAGTACCCCTCCGAACTGCTCCGCGCCCGGTGCCGCGCCGACTCCTCCGTGGCCGTCCGCCACGTGACCCGCGCCTTGGAAACGCTGCTGTACGCGCACGGTTCGCGCGGCTTCGCCGAATCCAGCCCGTTGCAGCGGATGTGGCGTGACGCGAACGTGGCCGCGCGCCACGGCATGCTCCTCCCCCAGGTGAACCTGGAGATCTACGGCGCGACCCTGGTGGGCGCGGAGACCACCATCAGCCCGTTCGTGTGATCAGAGGACCCGGATCACGTGCTTCCCGCGCACCCCGCCGGCTTCCAGCGCACGGTGGGCCTCGGCGATCCCGGCCACCGGGTGGACGGCCTCGACCACGGGTCGGACCGCGCCGCCCTCGACGAGCGCCGTGAGGTCGGCGAACAGGTCGGTCCCGGGGTTGCCGCTGAAGAAGCGGACGCGGCGCGGGCCGAACACCGCGGACGCGAGGAGGTAGCCGACGTCGGCGGCGGAGCGGAACGCGATGCCGACCATGCGGCCACCGGGCCCGAGCAGGCGGCGGTACGCGCGCGGCGTGCCGCCGTACGTGTCGAGGACGACGTCGAAGCGGCCGAGGTCGGCGGGATCGGTGCGGTAGTCGATCGCCTCGTCCGCGCCCAGCTCGCGGACGAAGTCGAAGGCGCCCTTGCCCGCCAGGGCGGTGACGTGCGCGCCGTAGGCCTTGCCCACCTGCACCGCGACGCTGCCCACTCCCCCGCTCGCGCCGCGCACGAGGAGGCGTTCGCCCCGGCGCAGCTTCGCCTTGTCGCGCAGGGCGGTGATGGCGGTCGTGCCGACGCCCGGCAACGCGGCGGCCTGGACCAGGTCGAGGCCGGCGGGGCTGGGCGCGAGTTGGCGCGGGCGCACGGCGACGTACTCGGCGACGCTGCCGAACCGGCCACGCGGCAGGCCGCCCCACACGTGCGCGCCCGGCGCGAAGCCGGGCCCGGACACGACCTCGCCCGCGAAGTCGATGCCGACCCGCTTGGGGAACTTCGGGCCGAGCAGGACCTTGAGCTTGCCGGACCGGCCCATCAGCTCGCCACCGTTGACGCTGGCCGCGTGGACCCGCACCAGCACGTGCCCCGGTGGGACCTCCGGGTCGGGCACGACGCCCTCGTACAGGACCTCCGGCGGCCCGTACCGGTCGAACAGCGCTGCGCGCATTCCTCACCCCTCACAGAAGTGGAAGACACCCTCCACTTCGACGCTACCACGACAAACGGAAGGCACCTTCCATTTCAGGTAAAGTGAGAGACGTGCCAGGGAGGACGACTCAGTTGCGCGTGGACGCCAGGCAGAACCGCGAACGCATCGTCGCCTCGGCGAGGGAGACCTTCGCCGCCGACGGCCTGGACGTGTCGATGACCGAGATCGCCCGCCGGGCCGGGGTCGGCGTCGCCACCCTCTACCGCCGCTTCCCGACCAAGGAGGAACTGGTCAGGGAGGTGTTCGCGGAGCAGTTGGAGGCGTGCACGAGCGAGGTCAGCCGGGCGGCGGAGGACCCCGACGCGTGGCGCGGCTTCTGCCGCGTGGTGGAGAAGCTGTGCGAGATGCAGGCCAGGGACCGGGGGTTCAGCGCGGCGTTCCTGACCGCGTTCCCCGACACCGTGCCGGTCGACGAGCTGCGCACGCGGGCCGAGGAGGCGTTCGCCGGGCTGGTGGCCCGCGCCAAGGCGACCGGCAGGCTGCGACCCGACTTCACCCTCGACGACCTGACGCTCGTGCTGATGGCCAACAACGGCCTGGTCACCGAGTCGGTGGACGCGACGGTGGCCGCCTCGCGCCGCCTGGTCGCCTACTTCCTCCAGTCGTTCCAGGCCCGCGACCCGCTGCCCCCGCCGGTGCGCCTCGGCCTGCGCGACGCGCTCGGGTGACGAAACGACCGTCCGAGCCGGGCCCGCCGCGCGAGTTCCACGCGCTCGACGACGCCCTGGGCCTGCTGGACGAGACGGCTGACGCCGCGGACCGCTAACCCTGTTCCTGCTCGACCCGCCGGTTCCACTCGCCCTTGGACGACTGCCAGCCGTCCTCGTCCGCGCCGAGCCTCCAGTAGCCGGAGATCGACATCTGCTCGCGCGGGACGCCCCGCTCCACCTTCAGGTGGCCGCGCAGGTCCTTGACCATGTTCGCCTCGCCGTGCACGAACACCTGGACCACGCCCTCGGGGAACGTCGAGGCCTTCACCGCGTCCACGACGAGTCGTCCGCGCGGACCGCCGTCGCGGTGCAGCCACCGCAGGTCCACCCGACCCGCCGACCGCACGGGCTGCTCGTCGTCGGGCCCGTCGACCTCGACGAACACCTCCGCCCGGGCGCCGGCGGGCAACGCCTCCAGCGCCGCCGCGATGGCGGGCCACGCGCTCTCGTCGCCGGCCATCAGGTGCCAGGCGACGTCCGGGTCGGGCGCGTACCCGCCGCCGGGACCGGCGAAGTGCAGCACGTCACCCGGCTGTGCCTTCGCCGCCCACGGACCGGCGACGCCGACGTCACCATGCGTGACGAAGTCGATCCACAACTCGCCGGCGTCCGCGTCCCACTTGCGCACGGTGTACGTGCGGGTGCGTGGCCACTGGTCGCGGGGCATGGTCGCGCGGATCGCGGCGAGGTCGAACGGCTCGGGGTAGAGCACGTCCTCCAGCGGGAACGCGAGCTTGACGTAGCTGTCGGTGTACGGCCCGACGGCGAAGTCCGCGAGCCCTTCACCGCCGAGGACCACGCGGACCATCCGCGGCGCGATCCACTCGGTGCGCACCACGCGCCCGCTCCTGGCACGGGACCGTTCAGCCATGTCGCGTACTCCTCGGTGATTCCAACGGCGCAACCCGCCTTCACCGTACGTGCCGGTCCACCGCGGCCGACGGAGGCCGCCGCCAAGCAGGTCTCCACCGGCACCACCACGACCGTCGACGTGAACGCGCCGGGGCCGCACCGGCCACCACGTGAACTACCGGGGGGTGCCGGCCACCACGTGATCTGCACGGTGTGGCAGGCCAGGCCACCTGCACCGGTCGTACTACTTCTGCAGCGACGTCACGTTCGGGTGACCCGGCGAGCGGGGGTCGGCGCCGGACCGGCCCCCGCTCCACCCGCGGGTCGTTCGGCACGAGGCCGGGCGGTCGGACTCCCGGCTGGGCCGTGGCACGTCGGGCGGTCGGCTTGCCGCAGCGGGCGGTGGGACGCCGGACGTCCCACCGCCCGAGCGGTCAGCGCACGCTCCACTCCTGCGCGAGCTTGGCGGCCAGGCCGAGGTTCGCCGCGGCGGCGTCCTCGGTCCGTCGCCCGTACCCGCACGCGGCCGCGACGCCGGCCACCGGCATGCCCAGCGCGTCCACGGTGAGCCGCAGCGCTTCGCGGGTCTCCTCGGGGTGGTCCTCGGCCACGACCCCCGCGATGACCTCCACCCCGCGCCGCAGGTGCCGCAGCTCGTCGTAGAACGCGGGGTCGGTGGGCGGCGGGTTGGCGCCACTGGCCACGGGCAGGTGCACGGTCGGCATCGGCACCCCGTGCCCGGCCAGCACGTCGGCCAGCGCGTTGAGGAACCGCACCGCCGGCCGCAGGTCGGTCGGCGTGAACACCGGCACGTGCTCCAGGTCGCCGTAGCACAGGTGCAGCACCCACCGGGTGCGCGGCGCGGCGCCCAGCACGCCGGCCACCTGCCCGGCGAGCTGGGCGGTCAGCTCCGGCCACGCGGCCGGCGGGGTGAGGTGGTAGGCCACCAGCACGGCGGGCGTCTCCAGCTGGAGCTGCAGCCGGTCGCCCCACCGGGCGACCAGTTCGGTCACCTCGTGCACCACCGCGACCTGCATGGTCGGCAGCCACTCGTGGGCGGCGTCGATCGAGCCGAACGCGAACACCGCCAGGTCGAGCGCGTTGGGGATGCCCACCTGCACGCGCAGCTCTTCACCGTTCCCGGTGACGTGCAAGCGGTCCAGCGCCGCGAACGCCGCGTCCGCCTGCGCGACGCGGGACAGGCCGATCTCCTCCGCGCACAGCTTCTGACCGGCCCGGACGCGGTAGTACGGCATGTCGTCGTAGCCGCGGCTCTCACCGCCGCGCACCTGTTCGAGGGACGGCACGGAGGACATGTGGTGGGTGAGCCAGTCGACGATCCAGCGCGGATCGCGGTCGGACGGCAGGGCGGTGAGCTCGGCGCCGCCCCGGTGCCGCAGGAACCAGTCCATGGCGGTGGCGGGGTCGTCGCACAGGGGACGCGGCAGTGAGCCGACGAGGTGGACGGGGATCGGGTGGTGGTCGTGCTCTCGATCGTGGGATTTCGTAGGTGCTTGTGCGGTCATGAGTGGAGTTCTGCTTTCGAACGACAGAGCGTGAATAACCCGGGAGTGCCGCAGGATCTCCGCGCCTGACTTCCCGGCCTCCGCTCATCGTGACCGCGCCGACCATGCATGTCCACTTAGGATGATCAACAAAATCCGACCGTGCACATCATCCACGCGATAGTGTGACTTTGCCACCGGCAATGGAATTCTGAGTGAGCACAAAACAAGAGGGACGATCACGATTGCCGGCGCGCGTCCGCGATGACGGCGACGCCTTCGGCGATGTCGGTCGGCGTGCTCGCGCCGTAGCCGAGCACCAGTCCGGGCGGCCCGGGCCGTTGCCCGTGCCACGACAACGGCTGCGTCTTCACCCCTCGGGCGAGAACTGCCGCGGCGAGGTCGGTGTCCGACACGTCGTCGTCGAAGGTCACCAGCAGGTGCAACCCCGCCGCGGCGCCGTGCACGACCGCATCGGGCAGGTGCCGGTCGATCGCCGCGATCATCGCGTCGCGCCTGCGGCGGTGGCGTCGGCGGACGAACCGCAGGTGCCGTTCCAGTTCCCCGGAGGCCATCATGGCGGCCAGGACGAGTTGGGGCAGCGCCGCATTGCCGAGATCGGCGTACCGCTTCGCTTCGATCACACTGTTTTGATTCGCACCGGGCACGAGCAACCACCCGACGCGCAATGCGGGAGCAAGCACTTTGGACACACTTCCGGCGTAACAAACACGTTCGGGGAGCATTGCTCGCAACGCGGGCACGGGCGGCCGGTCATAACGGTGTTCCGCGTCGTAATCGTCCTCGATGACAAGACCGCCGGCCTCGGCCCACCGCATCAGTTCACGTCGACGCGCGCCGCCGAGCACCACTCCGGTCGGGAACTGGTGCGCCGGCGTCAGCAGGACGGCCGGCGCTCCCCCGGCGCGCAACTCGTCCACCCGGATGCCCTCGCCGTCCACCGGCACGGGTGGTGTGTCGAGGTCCCAGTTGCGCAGGTGCTGTCGCGCGCCGAGCGACCCGGGATCCTCCACGGCGATCTCGGTCACGCCGTCGCGGCGCAGCACCCGGGCGAGCAGCCCGAGCGCTTGGGCGACGCCGGCGACGATCACCACCTCGTCCGGGTCCACGCGGACGCCCCGGTAGCGGGCGAGCCAGTGCGCGACCTCGTGCCGCAACGCCGGCGTGCCGCGCGGGTCGCCGTAGCCGAAGTCCGACGCCGACAAGGTGCGGAGCACGGCACGTTCGGCGCGCAGCCAGGCGGCACGCGGGAACGCGGTCAGGTCCGGCACACCGGGCGACAGGTCGATCCGCGCGGGGACACCGCGCAGGGCATCGAACGCGTCCGCGCCGGGCGGCCGTGCGAACACACCGCCGTCGACCGGCCGACCCACCACCGCACCACTGTCAACCGGCCGACCCACCACACCGCCGCCGTAAACCGGCCGACCCGCCACCCCACCGCCGTCGACCAGCCGGACGCCGCCCGCGACCGGCGACCTGGCCGGCACTCCCCCGGCACCCGACTCACCCGCGCCCCGCACTCCACCAGCGCCCGCCTCGCCTTCGCCCCGCACTCCCCCGATGTCCGACCGGCCCGCACCCGATTGCCGCGCGTCCCCTCCCCCAGCGCCCCGCACACCACCCACAGCCCGCGCACCACCCACAGCCCGCGCACCACCCACCCGAGGCGAGACCGCGTGGGGCGCGGCCACCACCACGGTGCCCGCCCGGCCCCGTCCGCTGACGTGGCCGTCCTCGGCGAGCCGTTGGTACGCCTCGGTGACCACCCCGCGCGAGACCCGCAACTCGCCCGCCAGCACCCGGGTCGCGGGCAGCCGACTCCCGACCGGCAGCCGTCCGTCCGCGATCGCCTCCCGGAGCCGCCGGGCCAGCCAGTCGGCCCGCCCTCCCACCGGCGCGTCGCCGATGTCGAGTTGCAGGAAGTCCGATCCCGTCGTTATGGACCTGTCGACCTGACCTGGATTGGACCTGTTCACCGGACCAGTCTGTCACCAGGGTGGACGCCATGATCCGCTCCACGACCGGGCGCGCCCGGTGACCGCCGACTTCCTGCTGACGTCCCTCGTCATCGTCGCCACACCCGGCACCGGCGTGCTCTACACGACCTCGGCCGGCCTCACCGGTGGCGTGCGCGCCGCCGCCGTGGCCGCGGTGGGCTGCACGTTGGGCATCGTGCCGCACGTGCTGGCCGCGCTCACCGGGCTGGCCGCGCTGCTCAACACCAGCACGCCCGCGTTCCAGGTCCTCAAGTACCTCGGCGTCGCCTACGTCTTCTACCTGGCGTGGAGCACGATCCGCGACAAGACCGCGCTTGCCGTCGACCCCGCCGCACCGCACCGCTCGGCGGCACGGGTGATCGCGTCCGGCGTCATGGTGAACCTGCTCAACCCGAAGCTGACGATCTTCTTCTTCGCGTTCCTGCCGCAGTTCGTGCGCCCGGACGAACCGGCCGCCGTCCCGCGCATGGTCGAGCTGAGCACGGCGTTCATGGCGCTCACGTTCGTGGTGTTCGTCGGCTACGGCTGGTCCGCCGCCGCCGTCCGCGACCACATCATCCGCCGCCCCCGCGTGCAGACGTGGATCCGGCGGGGCTTCGCGGGCGCCTTCGTCGCGCTCGGCGCCATGCTCGCGTTCACGTGACCCGCGGGCCTGCACGCGGGGCTCCTGCCGGACTACTAGGCTCCTCGCATGGCCAGGTACTTCGACGTGCACCCGGTGAACCCGCAGCGGAGGTCCATCGACCAGGCGGTGGAGCTGATCAAGTCCGACGGCCTGGTCGCCTACCCGACCGACTCCTGCTACGCGCTCGGCTGCCGGCTCGGCAACAAGGCGGGCCTGGACCGGATCCGGCAGATCCGGCACCTGGACGACCGGCACCACTTCACGCTCATGTGCCGCGACTTCTCCCAGCTCGGGCAGTTCGTGCACGTGGACAACGCGGTCTTCCGGGCGATCAAGGCGGCGACGCCGGGCAGCTACACGTTCATCCTCCCGGCGACCACCGAGGTGCCGCGCCGGCTGATGCACGCGAAGAAGAAGACGGTGGGCGCCCGCATCCCCGACCACCCGGTCGCGCAGGCCCTGCTGGACCAGCTCGGCGAACCGCTGCTGTCCAGCACGCTCCTGCTGCCCGACCAGGAGGAACCGCTGGTCCACGGCTGGGACATCAAGGAACGGCTGGACCACGTGGTCGACGCCGTGCTGGACGCGGGCGACTGCGGCACCGTGCCGACCACCGTCGTCGACTTCTCCCAGGGCGAGCCCGAGATCATCCGGCACGGCGCGGGCGATCCCTCCCGCTTCGAATAGGACCCGCGAACGGACCAGGACTTTTGCGCCGGTCAGAGGTATGGGAGCGTTCCCAGAACGGATAGCTTCCTGCTGCCCCCTCAGCGCAGAAGGAGCTACCCGTGCGGAAAAGGTTGTCCACGGCGGTCCTCGCCGTCCTGCTGTCGGTCGTCGCCCTGCCCGTCGCGGACGCCGCCGGCCCCGGTCAGGCCGACCACCGGCTGAAGTCCTGCGCCCGCGCCGACCTGCTGTTCTGCGAGGACTTCCAGCACGTGCCGACGGGCGCGGGCACCAGCCTCAAGTGGGGCGTGGACACCCGCAACGGCTCGCTGGAGGTCGAACGCGACCGGCGCGGCCAGAAGGTGCTGCACGTGCGGGCCGAGGGCAACGGCCGGGCGTTCCTCAAGGTCGACGACTTCGCCGCGCCGGGCAACAGCTTCTACGGCCGGGTCCGGGTCCGCGTCGAGGCGTTCCCGGACGCGCCGGACTGGGCGCACTACACGTTGATCGAGGCCACGGGTGACGGCCCGGAGGTCGTGCGCCCGCTGGGCGGGCAGTACGTGCCCACGCTGGACAAGGCGTTGTGGGGCGTCGGCGCGGACGGCGGCCCGACCGGCGACTGGACGAACTGGCGCGAGTCGGCGCCGTCGAAGGCAGGCGTCTGGCAGTGCGTCGAGTGGCGGATGGACGCCTCCGACAACCGGATCACGCTGTGGTTCGACGGCAAGCCGAACCCGGACCTGACCGTCTCGACCCGCGAGCACGGCGGCAACCAGGTCGACTTCCTGTTCCCGAGGTTCGACACGGTCAAGCTGGGCTGGCAGCTCTACCAGCCCAACGAGGGCAGCTACGACATCTGGTTGGACGACATCGCGCTGGGCGCCGACCGCATCGGCTGCTAGCGGACCCGGGCCCGAGTTCGCGGCCTGCCCGGGACACCGGGCAGGCCGCGTCGGTCACGGGACGGGGACGGTCGCGGGTCAGGCGGGCACCGGCACGAGCCGCCAGTGCTGCTTCGCGCCGCCCCAGCAGTCCCAGACCATCGTCCGCGCGTGGACGTGGTCGCCGCCGCCCTCGATGTCCAGGCACCGCTGGGTCAGCTGGTTCCTGATCTCGACGTAGCCACCGCCGACGTCCACGAACCGCCAGTGCTGCTTGGCCCCGCCCCAGCAGGCCCACTGCATCCCGACACCGCCCTGGTCCATTCCCGACCCGGCGATGTCGAGGCACCGCTGGCTGTTGAGCGGGTGGAGTTCGTAGTAGCCGTTGCCGACGTAGAACAGCCGCCACTTCTGGTTGGCGCCGCCCCAGCAGTCGGCGACCTCGACGGGCACACCGTCGCCGTTGCCCGCGGCCAGCACGTCCACGCACCTCTGGTTGAGCTGAGATCTGATCTCGAAGTACTGGTCGTCGGCGGCCATCACCGACCGGTCGGGCGCGGCGTTCGCCGAGGCCGGGCTCACGCCCCACGACACCGCCAGCGCGAGCACGACGATGCCGAAGCGACGCAGGAATTTCACCATTTCCCTTCACCACTTTCCTGAGGGGATTTCTCCGTGATGAATCGTGGCCGTCGCGGTCGCCGTTCGACCAGCGCCCAATCCGACCCACGCGCGCATGGGTGAGTTCACCCATCGCCGCTACGGCCAAGGGCGGACGAAAACCAGGCGCGGCACGGGTCATCACGCTGCTAACGTCGCCGCCATGTCCTCGTCGTGCCCGGTCATGGCGCCCCGCCACGCGGGGCGGCCGACGCTGCACGGATGACGAGTCCGAGGCCCCCGTCCCAGGGGGTCTCCGCCGGCCGCGAACCCCCGCACCAGGAGGTTCCGATGTCGCGCTACTACGTGACCACCGCCATCCCGTACGTCAACTCGCGTCCGCACCTGGGTTTCGCGCTGGAGATCGTGCAGGCCGACGTGCTGGCCCGGCACCACCGCCTGCGCGGCGACCGGGTGCGGTTCCTGACCGGCACCGACGACAACTCGCTGAAGAACGTGCTGGCCGCGCAGGCGGAAGGCGTGCCGACCGGCGAGCTGGTCGACCGGAACTCGGCGGCGTTCGCGGCGTTGCGCGACCCGTTGGCGTTGTCGTTCACCGACTTCATCCGCACCAGCCGGGACGCCAGGCACCGCGCCGGCGTCGAACGGCTGTGGCGGGCGTGCGCGCACGACCTCTACCGACACCACTACGAGGGCCTGTACTGCGTGGGCTGCGAGCAGTTCTACACCTCCGCCGAACTGGTGGCAGGCAAGTGCCCGGAGCACGAGGTCGAGCCGCAGCCGGTGGCCGAGGAGAACTGGTTCTTCCGGCTCTCCCGCCACGCCGACCGGCTCCGCGACCTGATCGTCGACGGCACGGTCCGGATCGAGCCCGCCGTGCGCCGCAACGAGGTGCTGGCGTTCATCGCCGCCGGCCTGCGCGACTTCTCGGTCTCCCGCTCACGCGCCCGCGCGCACGGGTGGGGTATCACCGTGCCGGGCGATCCCGACCAGGTCGTCTACGTGTGGTGGGACGCCCTGGGCAACTACATCACCAGCCTGGGTTACGGCGCGGACGGCTCGAACTACCGCCGCTGGTGGGTGGAGGGCGACCGGCGCGTGCACGTGATCGGCAAGGGCGTGGTCCGCTTCCACGCCGTGTACTGGCTGGCCATGCTGCTGTCGGCGGGCGAGCCGCTGCCGACCGACATCCTGGTGCACGACTACCTCACCACCGACGGCCGCAAGATCAGCAAGTCGGCGGGCGCGGTGGTCGACCCGGTGGCGTTGGCGGACCGGTACGGCTCGGACGCGGTGCGGTGGTGGCTGCTGCGCGACGTGCCCCGCGTCGGCGACGCGGACTTCACCGAGGCGCGCCTGGTCGCCCGCGCGAACGAGGACCTGGCCAACGGTCTCGGCAACCTGGTCAACCGCGTCACGGTCATGGTCCACCGCTACCGCGAGGGCCGACCGCCCGCGGCCGCACCGGACCCGGCCGCCGAGCCGTTGGCGGCGGCGTGCCGGGACGCGCCGGACCTCGTGCACGCCGCCGTGTCCGACTTCGACTTCAGGCGGGCGACGGCGGCGGTGTGGCGGATCGTGGAAGAGGCCAACCGGTACGTCGAACGGGTGCGACCGTGGGACCTGGCCCGTGCCGAGCGCGGCGGTGACGCCGAGGCGGGCGGGCGCCTGGACGCGGCCATCACGGCGCTGCTGGCCGCGTGCCGCGTCCTGGCCCGCGAGCTCACCCCGTTCGTGCCGACGTTGGCGACGCGGATCTCCGAGCAGTGCGTCACGCTCACGGACCGGCTCCCCCAGCCGCAGCCGTTGTTCCCCCGGTTGTGACCCGGCCGGCTGCCTGCCCACGGCGGCCGGCCGGGCCCGAACCGGTCAACGGGGCAGGTAGGCGCGGTGCGCGCGGGAGAACTCGAAACCGTTGTGGCGGTCCCAGTTGACCGACCACGTCATCAGGCCGCGCAGGTCCGGGTAGCCGGCCTTGGGCCGGTAGGCGCCGCAGTTCGCGCCCTTCATCAGGCAGTCCAACGACTTGTGCACCTCGGCGACGGAGGTGAAGCCGTTGCCCGCGTTGACGCTCGCGGGCAGGCCGATGGCCACCTGGTCCTGCCGCAGGCCCGGGAACACCCTCGTCGCGTCACCGCGCACGGGGAACCCGGCCAGCACCATGTCCGCCATGGCGACGTGGAAGTCGCTGCCGCCCATGAAGTGGTACTGGTTGTCCAGGCCCATGATCGGGCCGGAGTTGTAGTGCTGGACGTGCAGCAGGGTGAGGTCGTCGCGCAGCGCGTGGATCACCGGCAGGTACGCGCCCGCGCGCGGGTCCGCGCCGCCGCTGCCGCCGTAGTGCTGGTAGCCGACCTGGACGAAGAAGGTCTCCGGGGCCATGGTGAGCACGAACTTCGCGCCGTAGCGGGCCTTCAGCGCCTTCAACGCCTGGATGAGGTTGACGATCACCGGCGTGGTGGGCGCGCGGAAGTCGGTGTCGCCCGCGTTGAGCGACAGCGAGTGGCCCTCGAAGTCGACGTCCAGGCCGTCCAGGCCGTACTTGTCGATGATCGCCGAGGCGGAGCGGACGAACGCGTCGCGCGCGGCCGTGGTGGACAGCTGCACCTGGCCGTTCGCGCCGCCGATGGAGATCAGCACCTTCTTGCCCTTGGCCTGCTTGTCCCGGATGCCCGCGATGAACTCGGCCTCGGACTCGACGCCTCCGCACTCGGTGACGGGGCACTGGGCGAAGCGGAGGTCGCCGGAGGTGGCGGAGGTGGGTTCGGCGAAGGACAGGTTGATGATGTCCCAGTCGTCGGGGACGTCCTTCATCCGGACGTAGCCGGAACCGTTGGCGAAGCTCGCGTGCAGGTAGCCGACCAGGACTCGCTTGGGCAGGCCGGTGACCGGCGGTGTGGTGGTGGTAGTCGTCGTCGGCCCGGTCGTCGTGGTCGTAGTAGTGGTGGTCGTGGTGGTTGTCGTGGTGGTCGGTGAACCGGCGCACGACACGCCGTTGATCTTGCAGTTGGCCGGGCTCGCGGTGCCCGAGGCGTTGAAGCCGAACGTCACCGCGGCGCCGGGCGCGATGCCGCCGTTGTACTCGCGGTGGGTGAACGCGTAGTGCCCGGCCGAGTTGGTCTGCAACGCGTCCCAGTAGGCGCCGACGGTGGTGCCGGCGGGCAGGTCGAACTCGACCTTCCACCCGGAGACGGCCGAGCCGGTCTCGTTCTTGATCGAGAACTGCGCGGTGTAGCCGGTCTCCCAGCTCGACGTCCTGGCGAACGTCGCGGTGACCGACGCGGCGTAGGCGGGCGCGAAGCTGACCGCCGCCGCTCCCACCACCAACGCCGTCACCGCCGCCACCCTGGCGAACAGGACCCTGCGCGACATGCGTCTCCTCCCAGCGGTGGCGGCCTCCAGGTGGAAGAATTGGACTAGACCACATGCGGGGTGTCAAGAGTGGACCGGAGGTGGTTGACCGAACGGCGCAGCGGGTACCTCGAACGAGCGTTCGAGGTGAGGAGGCGCGCGTGGACCGCAATCCGGAGAAGGACCCCCAGGAGTGGACGACCGGTGACGAGCCGATGACCGGTCCGCAGGAGTCCTACCTGCGCACGTTGGCGCAGGAGGCGGGCGAGGAGGTGCCGGCGGAGCTGACCAAGGTGGAGGCTTCGCGGTTGATCGACCGGTTGCAGGAGAAGACGGGTCGCGGGCGCTGACGCGGGCGCGGCCATCCGCGTCCGATCGACGCGGATGGCCGCGCTCGTGCGGCGGGACGGGCCGGTGCGGTCAGTTGTCGCCGTCCTGGTCGCCGTTCTCCTGCTCGCCGTCCTGCTCGTCCTGCTGCTCGACGCCCGGCTGGTCGCCGTTCTCGCCGTCGCCTTCGTTCTCGCACCCGGCGCCCATGCTCAGGAGCAGGGCCGCGCCGCTGACCAGCACCGCGAGTGACTTCTTCAGCGCTTTCCGTGTCATGCGGTCCCGGTACCCCGAACGGGCCCGCGCCAACCGGAGCAAGCTCCGTGTCCGGTTTCGGGCGGCGCAACCGGACAACAGGACACGTTGTCCGGACGTTGTCCGGAGGATGACCATCGTTCACGAAAAGTCTCCTGCGCGAAGAGACCGGCGGTTACCGTTCGCGGGTGCAGATCCCGTGGCGAGCCGCCCCGCGCGCGGCCCTGTCGAGCCCGCTGACGTTGCTGGTCAGCGTGGTCACCGCGCTGTTGTCGACCTTCGTGGTGGCCGCCGCCGTGATGCACTCGGCGGCGTCCGGCAGCGCGGCGATCGACTACCAGCGGAACCGCCTGTGCCAGGAGGCGCTGCACCCGTCGCTGGAGGCCACCGGAGTGCGCCAGGACGAGGTGCCCGGGATGGTCCAGGCGATCAAGGAGTCGATGCCGGGCCACGAGCCGTTGATCGGCACCTACCTCCGCGAGGAGCGCGTCGACTTCGGCGGGCGACCCACCGACGCGAAGTTCGGCTACCGCCCGGGCGCCACGGACCACCTGAAGGTGCTCGAAGGCGGCTCGAAGGACGGCCTGTGGGTGCCGAAGAGCATCGCCGAGACCACCGACCTGCGACTGGGCGAGCGCGGCATGGGCGGGCGGCTGCCACCGGTCACCGCGGTCTACGCCGACATCCTCGACCCGCTGCCCGAGTGGTGGTGCCCGGAACGCCACTTCGTCGTGCCCAACGTGCTCGACCGCGACGAGCTGGCGACCGCCGTGGTGTGGATGCCGAGCGCCGAGTCGTTCGCCGCGCTGCCGCCGGAGCTGAACGGCGTGACCGACGTGACCGTGCGCTTCCCGGCCGCCCCGCCGGGCACGATCGCCGAGGCCGAGGAACTGCTGGCCGCGGGCACCGCGCGCGTCGCGCCGATCCAGGAGCACTTCAACCGCACGATGTCGCCGCTGGTCCTGCCGGTGGAGAACGCCAGGCAGACCGTGGCCAACGTGCGTTCCGCCGTGTTGCCGCTGACCCTGATCAGCCTGCTCATCGGCCTGGCCGGCGTCGCCACGGTGACCGTCCAGTGGGCGCAGCGCCGCCAGGCCGAACTGCGGCTGCTGTGGGTGCGCGGCTCCGGGCCGCTCGCCCTCGGCGGGCGCGGCGTGCTGGAGCTGGGGCTGCCGCTGGTGGTCGGCGGCGTGCTCGGGTTGGGCACGGCCCGGTTGCTGCTGCCCGTCTACGCGCCGTCGGACCTGCTGCCGCCGGGCACCGTGACGACCGCGGCGCTGGCGGTGGTCGCGGTGGTGGCGTCGAGCATCGCGGTCACGTTCGCCACCGGCGCGCTGCGCACGCACCGGGCGTTCCAGGTGGCGGGTCGCGGCAACCGGCTGCGCAAGGTGCTGACCGCGTTGCCGTGGGAGCTGGCCACCGCCGCACTGGCGGTGTGGGCGTGGAACCGCGTGCAGCACAGCGGTCTCGCCACCACGACGAAGATCGGCGCGCTGCCGCGCATCGACGCCGCCGCGCTGGCGTTCCCGCTGCTGGTCGTGCTCACGGTGGCGCTGCTGACGGCCCGGTTGGCGAAGTGGGCGCTGGCCGCGTCGCACCGGGCGAAGCTGTGGTCCAAGCCCGCGGCGCAGTTGGCTATCCGGCGGCTCGCGGCCGGTGCGGGCCCGGTGACCGGCGTGCTGCTGATCGGTGTGCTGGCGGTCGGCACCATCGCGGCCGGCAGCGCCATCGCGGGGTCGCAGGAGACCGCGCTGGAGGTGAAGTCCGGCATGTACGCGGGCGCCAACAGCTACGCCCAGGTCTCGGCGGACGTCACCGAGCTGCCGGAGGCGTTGCGCGGCAACTCCACCATCGTGGGGTACGTCAAGCAGTACGAGCGCGCGGCGCTGGTGGTGGACCCGAGGACGTTCCGCGACGGCGCGTTCCCGTCCGGGATCGACCCGGCGCTGCTGTCCGAGCCGCTCCGGGTGGGCGACGCGCCGCGCGGCGAGGTCCGGTTGCCGGGGCTGCCGCCGTTCGAGCCGGAGGCGTGGGTGCCGTCGTTGCCGAAGCTCGGCCGGGCCGGCTGGGTCCTGCCGGTCGACCGGATCGAGGACCGCCGTGACGTCGGCTCCTGGTACGTGTGGTCGAGCAAGCCGTTGCGCGAGGTGACCGAGGCGCTGTCGGCGGCCGGCGTGAAGGTGTCGCACGAGGTCGGCGAGAAGGAGAAGGCGGTGCAGGGCCTGCCGTTCCTGACGATCAAGTGGACGTTCGGGTTCGTCGCGGCGCTGGGCGCGGTGCTCGCCGTGGTGGCGTCGATCGCGCTGCTGCTGGCGGTGGAGGTGCGGCGGCGGCAGAACGCGCTGTCCGGGGCGTTCAGCGCCCGGATGGGCCTCGGGCCGGCCGCGATGCTGCGCAGCCACCTGCTGGAACTGGGCGCCGTCGCCGCCGCCGCGGTGGTCGTCGGCTCCGCCGCGAGCGCGGTGAGCAGCGCCTTCACCGTGCCGAGGCTGGACCCCGCGCCACGGCTCACCCCGGCCCCGGAAGTGCCGAACGCCCTGCCGCTGCTGGTGACGACGGTGGCCGGGGGCGTGCTGGTGGTGCTGGTGGCGGCGTGGATCGCGGTGCGCGCGGTGCGTTCGGCGAAGATCGGGGAGCTGATCCGTGGTTGAGCACGTGTTGCGGTTGCGCGAGGTGGGGGTGGACTACCGCACGCCCGCCGGGGCGGTGACGGCGGTGTCGGACGTGACGCTGGACGTGCCCGCGACCGGGTTGACGGTGCTGGCCGGGCCGTCCGGGTCGGGCAAGTCGACGTTGCTGCGGGTGCTGAGCCTGGTGGAGCGGCCCACGCGCGGCGGGGTGGAGTTGCGCGGGATGGGCACGGCGCGGTTGTCGTCCGCGGCGCGGCGGAAGCTGCGGCGGACCGAGGTCGCGCTGGTGTTCCAGAACCCGGCGGACAACCTGCTCGGCCACCTGGACGTGGGCGACAACCTGCGGGCGGCGGCGCAGGCGGCGGGCCGGGTCGCGCGGGTGGACGAGGTGCTGGAGCGGTTGGGGCTGCCGGGCACGGCCGGGTGGAAGGTGTCGGCGATGTCGGGCGGGCAGCAGCAGCGGCTGGCGTTCGGGTGCGCGTTGGCGCGGCAGGCGTCGGTCGTGCTGGCCGACGAGCCGACGTCGCAGCTGGACGCGTCGTCGGCGGACCTGGTGCTGGAGACGTTGGCCGACCTGGCGCGGCGGGGCGTGCCGGTCGTGGTGGCCTCGCACGACCCGAGGCTGATCGCGTTGGCGGACACCAGGTTCGACCTGCGGGACGGAGCGTTGGCGGCATGACGGCGTTGCTGGTGAAGGGGATCGAGCGGACGTTCCGGCACGCGAGCGGGCCGGTGCACGTGCTGCGCGGGGTGGACCTGGAGGTGGCGCCGGGCGAGCTGGTGACGCTGTCCGGGCCGTCCGGGTCGGGCAAGAGCGCGTTGCTGACCGTGCTGGCGGGGTTCGACCGGGCGGACGCGGGCACGGTCGAGCTGGCCGGCGAGGTGCGGACGTCGGCGCCGTCGTGGAAGGTGTGCGCGTTGCTGCCGCAGGCGCTCGGGCTGGCCGGTGAGCTGACGCTGGCGGAGAACGTGGCGCTGCCGATCCGGCTCGGCCGCACCGGCGGCTCACTCGACCGGGTGACGGAGTTGCTGGCGGAGCTGGGCATCGACGGGTTGGCCGACCGGTACCCGGCCGAGGTGTCGTTCGGGCAGCAGCAGCGGGCCGCGCTGGCCCGGGCGGTGGTCGGCGAGCCGCGGGTGCTGCTGGCCGACGAGCCGACCGCGCACCTCGACCAGCGCAGCGCGCCGACGGCGGTGCGCGTGCTGCGGCGGGCGGCCGACGCGGGCGCGGCGGTGCTGGTCGCCACGCACCACGACGAGGTGCACCGCGCGGCGGACCGCACGCTGGTGCTCAGCGGCGGGCGGATCTCCGTAGGATAGGCACCGATGTCGCGCCGAATCGTGTCCGTTGCCCTCGTCTTCCCGCTGCTCGCCCTGTTGCTGCTGGTCAGCGACTCGCGGTACCCGACGCGGCCGGGGCCGAAGCGCGACGCGCCGCGCGCGATCGTGGCGATGGGCGACAGCACCATGGCCGGCGAGGGCGCGGGGTCCTACGAGCCGGGCACGAACGGCGAGAACGACAACTGGTGCCACCGGTCGACGAAGGCGTCGGTGCACAAGACGCAGGTCGCCGGCGTGGACAAGGTGTTCAACCTGGCGTGTTCCGGCGCGAACTCCGAGCAGGTCGGCATCACCGACCAGGTGCGCAACACCGAGGGCTCGCAGGCGAGGCAGCTGGCCGCGATCGCGCGCGAGTACCGGGTGTCGGTGGTCGTGGTGGCGGTGGGCGCGAACGACGACCCGCGGTTCGCCGACGTGCTCGGCGCGTGCCTGCGGGCGTGGATCGAACGGCGTGCCGACTGCGCGAAGGCCATGGCCGACGAGTGGAAGGCCCGGGTCGAGCGGATGACGCCCAAGGTGGAGCGCGCGCTGCGCGACATCCGCCGGGTGTTGCAGGACTTGGGCTACACGCCCCGTTCGTACACGCTCGTGTTGCAGTCCTACGCCGCGCCGGTCGCGCCGGGGTTGCCGTTCGACCTGCAGAACCTGGCGGGGTGCCCGTTGCGCACGGGTGACCTGGAGTGGGTGCGGGACAAGGCCGTCGAGCAGCTGTCGGAGGGTTTGCGGACGGCGGCCAAGGCGGCGCAGGCGCGGTTCCTCGACCTGTCGCAGGCGGGTGAGCGGCACGAGGCGTGCATGGGCGGCAAGAAGGCCGACCAGGAGTGGTTCACCCGGCTCACGGTGGACTTCGACGGCCTGCGGGACGAGGCACGGGCGCGGCACGCGTTGCAGGAGTCGTTCCACCCCAACGACCGGGGCTACGAGCAGTTCGGCCGGTGCATGACGGAGTTCCTGGCCACGACGGCGCGGGAGGCGTCGTGCGTGCCCGGTGACGACGGGAACCTCGACGCGGTGGTGGCGCAGGACTGACCGGCGCCCGTCGTCAGGGTCGCGGCGGACCGACCAGCGCCGCGATCTCGGCCGCGGACCAGAACGGGGTGCGACCGGCGAGGTAGTCGGCGATCCGCCGGGCGGTCCAGCCGTGGGTCTCGGCGAGGCCGGCCGCGAGCATGGTCAGGTAGGGGGCGGAGGGCTTGGTGTGCTCGACGTCGGCCGCGCTCCACGGTGCGGTGAACGTCAGCGCCGGGTGGCCGTCGTGCTCGCCGAGGTGGAGCAGGGTCTCGTAGCGGCCGGGCCCGAGCACGTGCCTGCCGTCGGCCATCACGGCGGTCAGGTCGAGGTCCGCGCCGGGGTCGCGGTACATCTCCTGCGCGGCGACATCGGCGAACTGCGCGGTGGTGACGAGGTAGCCGCGGGCGGCGGCGGAGCCGGGCAGCGTCGGGTCGTAGAACGCCCGGCCGCCCAGCCAGACGGGCGACCGGGTGGCGAAGTAGATCCCGCCGGGCACCTCCAACGCCCTGGTGTCCAGCGGCGGGCTGGTGTCCCGGCACCCCGGGTACCCGCGCGTCGCGCCGACCGGCGTCCCACCGGCGAGGTAGCACCTGAACCTCTCGGCGTGCAGGTTCGACCCGTAGCCGACGTACCAGACCAACCGGCGCGACATGGTGTCGATGATGCCCCTCAGGGCCCGTCCGGCGCGTAGTAGGCGGTGAACAGGCGGACCTCGACGCCGTCCTCGTGGTACCCGGTGTCGTGGAGGTCCCGGACGAGCGCGGCGAGCCGGTCGCGGAACTCGGCGGCCTTCGCGGCGGGGATCGACTCGCGGACGGCGATGACGATCGGTTCGACGTGGGTCGTCGTCACGCGTCCGGCGCGGGCGGCGTCCAGGTACTCGTCGCGGTAGTCGTCGAAGGCCGCGGTGATCGTCGCGGCGGCGTCCTCGGTGTCGCGGTGGCGGCCGAAGAAGTCGGCGTCGAGCACGAGCGAGGACTGGCAGGCGCGGTAGCGGTGCTCCACGATGCCGGCGACGAGCCTCGTCTCGGCGGTCTCGATCAGGCCGCGCGCTTCGAGTTGCCTGATGTGCCGGTAGAGCCTGGTCGGCTGCTCCCCCAGCTCGCCGGCCAGCTCCTTGACGGACCTGACCCTGCCCTCGTCGCGCATGAGGACGCGGAGGATCGCCAGGCGGAGCGGATCGCCGAGTGCCTTGAACGTCTCCACGTCGGAGACCTTCCGGACGGCGACCCGGCCGCGCTCGTCGGGGTCCGTGGTCACCGGACCATCTTTTCACACCGACGCAACCATTCACGCTATGGTGAGCATTCACGTTGACGTGAATGGGGTGGATGTATGACGCGAGGGACGACATCGCTGTGGCGGAACCGCCGGTTCCGGCTGCTCTGGTCGGGGTCGGCGGTCAGCGTGCTGGGGCTCGAAGTGGCGGACATCGGCTACCCGTTGGCGATCCTGGCGCTCACCGGGTCACCCGCGCAGGCGGGCTTGTTCGGCGCCGTGCAGGCGGTCGCCACGCTGCTGGCCGGGCTGCCCGCCGGCGCGGTGCTGGACCGGGGTGACCGGCGGCGCGTGCTGCTGGTCACCGAGGGCGCCCGGGCGGTGGTGACGACGGGGGTGGCCGTGGCCCTCACGACCGGTCACCTGCCGTTGGGCGGCCTGTTCCTGGTGGCGGTCGTGCTCGGCGCGATGCAGCCGTTCGGGGGTGCGGCCCGGATGCTGCTGATCCGCGTGGTCGTGCCGCCGGATCAGCTCACCGACGCCCTCACGCAGGACGAGGTCCGGTCGGGGTCGACGCAGCTCGTCGGCCCACCGCTGGGCGGGTTCCTGCACGGCCTGGGTCACGCGCTGCCGTTCGTGTTCACCGCGCTGTCGTTCGTGCTGTCGTGGCTGTGCGCGTTGGTGCTGCGCGTGCCGGAGGTGGAGCCGGAAGCCCGCGCACCGCGGCGGGACGCGCGCTTCCTGGCGGGTGTCAAGGGCATCTGGCACGTGCCGACGTTGCGGGCGGCGACGCTGCTCGTGGTCGCGGTCAACACGACGGGTGCGCCGATCGCGCTGATCGCCGTCGTCGTGCTGCGCGAGCAGGCGGTGGCCGCCTGGGCGATCGGGCTGGTCATGTCCGGCATGGCGGCGGGCGTGCTGGCGGGCGCCGCCCTGGTCGGGCCGTTGCACCGGCGCTTCCAGCCGGGCGCGCTGCTGCTGGGCGTGGCGCTGGCGGAGGTGCCGCTGTTCGCCGGGCTCGCCCTGCCGCTGGGGCCGTGGTGGGTGGCGGCGATCCTGTTCTGCGCCACGCTCGGCGCGCCGACCTTGCGCGTGCTGGTCGACGTGCTGATCTTCCGGCAGGTCCCCGACGAGCGGCGTGGGCGGACGATCGCCGCGGTGATGACGTTGTTCGGCGCGGGGGTGCCCGCCGGCATGGCGGCGGGCGGGCTGCTGCTGCAGCACTTCGGCACGGCGACCGCGGTGCTCGTGCCGGCGGTCGCGCTCGCGGCGCCCGCCGTGCACGCCCTGTGCCGGCCGGAGATCCGTCGCGCCCGGTGGCCCTAGAGGTTCACAGGCAAAGGCGGCACGGGCGGGCGGTCGGGTGTTCGGCTTCCAGTTCCGCGCGGTCGCCGACGAGTTTCACGTAGCTGCCCACCCAGGTGGTGCCGCGGGCCGGGGTGCCGTTGATCGTGCGGCAGGAGGCGCGGTGCAGGACGAGGTTGTCCGGGTTCAGGTTGCGCTCGGCGTTGACGACGTACTGGTCCTGGTTGTCCGCCAGCCAGTGCTCGTAGGCGCCGCTGTCCTCCATGAACCTCTGCATCCGGACATCATGCGCCGCCCGGCCGCCACCGGCTGTCCGCCATCCGGTGCCACTCGTCCTCCAGGATCGCGTAGACGAACTCCTCGCCCCAGGCGCCCTTGAAGATCTCGTTGTGCCGGAAGTGGGCTTCCCGGCGCATGCCGAGCCGTTCCATCACGCGCCACGACGGCTCGTTGAACGCGTCGCACGACGCGCTGATCCGGTGCAGGCCGAGGTGGGTGAAGCCGAGGTCCAGCACGGCGGCGGCGGCTTCGGTGGCGTAGCCCTGGCCGTGGTGGTCGGGGTGGAAGATGTAGCCGACCTCGCCCTGCCGGTGCGCCTCGCTGAGCCACTTGAGCACGGCTTCGCCGATCACCTCGCCGTCGCGCTCCACGGCCAGCGCGAGGTGGTCGCCCTCCTTCTCCGGCCACGTCACCGACGCCTTCAAGGCCAGGCTCTCGGCCGTCTCCTCCGGGGTGCGCGCTTCGCCGTAGAGGTAGCGGACGACGTCCGGGCGGGACTGCCACGAGTGCAGCGCGGCGTGGTCGTCGGGGGTGAAGGGCCGCAAGGTCAGGCGCCGGGTCCGGATGGGGTAGTCGGGCTTGGTCACGTCGGCCAATCTACGAAATCCCGGCCACGCCGTCGTCCGGGTTTCCGCGCCGGAGCACCAGGTGGAAGAAGCGGGCGAGGAGCGGGTACGGCATGCGGTCGGCCAGGGCCAGTTCCAGCCGTTCGAGGTCGGCGAAGAACGCCGGGTCGTGCTTGCGGTCGTTGTCGGAGACGTAGTCGTTGACCGCGCGGATGCCGTAGTGGCCGACGAGCGCCCAGTCCGGCAGCCAGTCCCGCACCTGGTCGGCCGTGTAGAGGGTCAACGAGGTGTCGAACGTCTGCGTGTGCGCCTGGTCGGTGTCCAACGCGGCCAGCGCGGCGACCGGGTCGAGGTGCTGGGTGGCGTGCCGCAGCGGCTCGGCGTGGCGGTTCAGCGCGATGACCGACAGCAGCCCGCCCGGCGCGACGAGCCCGACGGTCGCGCGCAGGGCCGCCGCCGGGTCCGGCAGGTACTGGATCACGTTGTGCGCCAGCACCACGTCGTGCTCGACCCGCACGTCCTCGGGCAGCTCGGCGAGATCGGCCCGGACCAGTCGGACCGGCAGGTCGGCCAGGTCGAACGCCCGTTCCGCCTCGGCGAGCATCTCGGCGGACCGGTCGACCACGGTCACGTGGTGGCCGAGCCGGGCCAGCCGCAGCGCGTCCGCGCCGTCCCCGCCGGCCAGGTCGAGCACCGACGCCGGCGCGGGCGGCAGGTGGCGGGCGAGGTTGGCCTCCGCCTGCGTGTAGCGCAGCCGTCCCCACGGTGCTCGCCGCCACTCCCGCCACTGCCGCGTCGCGTCGGTCACGCCGCCCAGGCTAGAGGTCGGCCAGGGCGGTGATCGGGGACTCCACGCAGTCCGCCACGAACCGCAGGAACCCGCCCGCCGTGCCGCCGTCGCACACCCGGTGGTCGAACGCGAGCGTCAGCTGGGCGACCTTGCGCACGGCGAGCTGCCCGTCCACCGCCCACGGCCGGTCGATGATGCGGCCGATGCCGAGGATCGCGGCCTCCGGGTGGTTGATGATGGCGGCCGAGCCGTCGACGCCGAACACGCCGTAGTTGTTGACGGTGAACGTGCCGCCGGTCATCGCGGCCGGCGTGAGCTTGCCTTCGCGGGCCGACGCCGTGTGCGCGGCGATGGCGGACGCGAGCTCCGCGGTGGTCAGGGACTGGGCGTCCCGCACCACCGGCACGACCAGGCCGCGGTCGGTCTGGGCGGCGAAGCCGAGGTGCACCTGGTCCAGGACGACGATCTCGTCGCCCTCGACCCGGGAGTTCAGCTCGGGGAACTTCTTCAGTCCCAGCACGGTGAACCGCGCGAGCAGCGCGAGCAACGACACCGTCGGCAGCGCGGCGCGTGCGGCGAGGAAGTCGGTGGCGTCGACGTCCACCCACACGGTCGCCTCGGGGATCTCCCGGCGTGAGGTGGCCAGCTTCTCCGCGACCGCGCCGCGCAGGCCGCGCAACGGGATGCGACGGCCACCGGTGGGTGCGGGGTCGGGCGTGGCGCGGGCGGCGAGCTCGCGTTCCACGTCCGCCCGCCGGATGACGCCGCCCGGTCCGGTGCCGGCGATCCGGTCGAGCGCCAGGCCGTTGTCCCGCGCGAGCTGCCGCACGAGCGGGGAGATCACGGCGGGTGCGGCGGCGGTGCGTGCAGCGGGGATCGTCGCCCGTTCGGGTGTCCCGAGCGGTGAACTCGGGTGCGCCGGAGGGAGGACACCCGTGTTCTGCGCGTTGGACCCGCGAGGGCGGCGTCGGCGGCGCGGGGTTTCGGAGGTGCCGTAGCCGATCAGGACGTTGCCGCTGCCCGACCGCTCCGGCTCGCCCACGGTGAGCAGCACCGAGCCGACGGCCAGCTTCTCCCCCGGCTCGCCGAACCGCGCGCTCACCACGCCCTCGTACGGGCACGGCACCTCGACCACGGCCTTCGCCGTCTCCACCTCCACCACGGGCTGGTCGATCGACACCTGGTCGCCGACCGACACCAGCCAGGTGACGATCTCGCCCTCGGTCAGCCCCTCGCCCAGGTCGGGCAGCCGGAAGTCAGGCACCGTAGCTCCCCACGACCTCGTCGTCCCACTGCAGCCGGGCGATCGCGTCCAGGATCCGGTCGACGCCCGGCAGGTGGTGCTCCTCCAGCTTCGGCGGCGGGTAGGGGATGTCGAACCCGGTCACCCGCAGCACGGGCGCGTGCAGGTGGTGGAAGCACCGCTCGGTCACCCGCGCCACGACCTCCGCGCCGTAGCCGCCGAACCCGGACGCCTCGTGCACGACCACCGCGCGCCCGGTCTTCACCACCGAAGCGCACACCGTCTCGTCGTCGAACGGCGCCAACGACCGCAGGTCCACGACCTCGACGTCCCAGCCCTCCTCCGCCGCCGCCTCGGCCGTCTCCAACGCCGTCGCCACCATCGGCCCGTACGCGATCAACGTGACGTCACGCCCGGTCCGCCGCACCAACGCCCGGTCGAACCCGATCGAGCCGGACGGCGACGACAGCGCGCCCTTGGCCCAGTACCGCCGCTTCGGCTCCAGGAAGATCACCGGATCCGGCGAGTCGATCGAGTCGCGCAGCAGGCGGTAGGCGTCGTCGGGCGTGCCCGGCGTGACGACCCGCAACCCGGGCGTGTGCGTGTAGTAGGCCTCCGACGAGTCGCAGTGGTGCTCGACCCCGCCGATGCCGCCGCCGTACGGCACCCGGATCACCACGGGCAACGACACCCGGCCGCGCGTGCGGTTGCGCAGCTTGGCCAGGTGGCTGGTGATCTGCTCGAACGCCGGGTACGCGAACGCGTCGAACTGCATCTCCACCACGGGCCGCAGCCCGTTCATCGCCATGCCGATCGCGGTGCCGACGATGCCGGACTCGGCCAGCGGCGTGTCGAAGACCCGTTGCTCGCCGAACCGCGCGGCCAGCCCGTCGGTCACCCGGAACACGCCGCCGAGCGCGCCGACGTCCTCGCCGAACACCAGCACGGTCGGGTCGGCGGCCAGCGCGTCGGCCAGCGCCCGGTTCAGCGCGCCGGCCATCGAGACCTGGGACTCCTGTGCGACGACCGCGGTCATGCCAGTTCCTCCCGCAGGGCCGCGGCCTGCTCGCGCAGGTGGCGGGGCGTGGTCGCGTAGACGTGCTCGAACAGGTCCTCCGGCGAGGGCACGACGTCGATGTTCAGCTTCGCCCGCACGGACGCCGCGAACTCCTCCGCCTCGGCCGCCACCGCCGCGCGCCGCGCGTGGTCCAGCAGCCCCCGTGAGGTCAGGTACGCCTCCAGCCGGTCCACCGGGTCGCGGTCCAGCCACGCCGCGACCTCGTCGGACGTGCGGTAGCGGGTGGCGTCGTCGGCGTTGGTGTGCGCTTCGATCCGGTAGGTCAGGGCCTCGATCAGCGTGGGCCCGCCCGACTCCACCGCCTCGCGCACGACCGCGTGGACGGCGGCCACGTCGTTGCCGTCCACCAGCACGGACGGCACGCCGTACCCGACGCCCTTGTGCGCCAACGACGGCGCGGCGTTCTGCTTGGCCATGGGCACGCTGATCGCGTAGCCGTTGTTCTGCACCAGGAACACCACCGGGGCCCGCCACACGCCGGCGAAGTTCAGCGCCTCGTGCGTGTCGCCCTCGGACGTGGCGCCGTCACCGAGCATGACCAGCGCGGCGGTGTCCTCGCCCTTGAGCCGGGCCGCGTGCGCGAAGCCCACCGCGTGCAGCGTGTTGGTCGCCAGCGGGGTGCACTGGGGGCCGACGCGGTGCTCGTAGGGGTCGTAGCCGAGGTGCCAACCGCCTTGCAGCAGCGTCAGCGTCTCGGCGGGGTCGACGCCGCGGGTGACCAGGGCGACGGAGTCGCGGTAGGTCGGGAACAGCCAGTCGTCGGGGCGCAGCGCGAGCACCGCGCCGACCTCGCACGCCTCCTGGCCGCGTGACGACGGGTAGACCGCGAGCCTGCCCTGCTTGGTCAGGGCGGTGGCCTGGGTGTCGAAGCGGCGGCCGACGACCATCCGGCGGTGCAGTTCGAGCAGCACGTCGTCGTCGGGCATGGACAGCGGCGAGTCGTCCACCGGCGTGCCGTCCTTGCGCAGCAACGACAGCGGCTCGTCACTGGGCAGCAACGTCCGCTCGGGCGCGCTGGTGCGGGCCATGGGCTCCTCCGGGTCTCTCACTGTCTCACTGGGCGAGATGGAGGGCATGGTCCAGCTCACAGGGGCCAAAGTTCCAGATCCCGGCCCCGAATCCGGACGAACGGCCGCGCGGACGGGTTATCGTCGGCCACATGACGGCCCGGGCTGGACATTCGGCACCGCTCGACGAGCTCGACCGGCGCATCGTGGAGGAGCTGCGCGCGGACGGGCGGATGTCGATGCGGTCCTTGGCGGAGAAGCTGCACATCTCACGGGCGAGCGCGTACTCGCGGGTGGAGAGGCTGCACCGGGACGGCGTCGTCACCGGGTACACGGCGGTGGTCGACCCGGAGCGCTACGGCTTCGGCATCTCCGCCTACGTCTACCTCAAGATCAGCCAGCACTCGTGGAAGGCGGTGCGGCGGCGGGTGATGGAGATCCCCGAGGTGTGGCACGGCGCGCTGGTGTCCGGCGACTACGACCTGGTGCTGCTGGTGCGCGCGCCGGACGCGCACAGCCTGCGCGACCTGGTGCTGTCGCGGTTGCAGACGATGCCGGACGTGACGTCCAGCCACACCGTGCTGATCCTGGACGAGCTGCCCGCCGGCGGCGACGGTCACCAGCCGAAGTTCTGAGTCCAGTAGATGCCGTAGGAACCGCCGCGGGCCATGCCGACGCCCAACGTCTTGAGCTTGCAGTTCAGGATGTTGGCGCGGTGGCCCGGCGAGTCCATCCAGCCCTTGATCACGGCCTCGGCGGTGCGCTGGCCCGCGGCGATGTTCTCCGCGCCGGGCGCGGGGTGGCCGGCGGCCTTGACCCGGTCGACGAAGCTGCGGCCGTCCTGGGAGACGTGGTCGAAGTAGTCCTGGGCGGCCATGTCGGCGCTGTGCGCGCGGGCGGCGGCGGCCAGCCGGTCGTCGGCGGCCAGCGCGGGGCAGCCGTTCGCGGCGCGTTCGGCGTTGGTGAGCTCGAACGCCTTGGCCTCGGCCAGCTCGACCTCGGTCTTGGTCTTGGTGGGCGCGGCGGGCGCGGGCGGCGGGGCCGGGACCTGGGCCTGCTTCGGCGGCTCGGCGGTGGTCGTGGTCGTCGTCGTGGTGGTGGCCGGCGGCGCCTCCGACGTCGTGGCGGCGGACGAGGACGGCGTGGTCTCCGGCGCGGTGGTCGCGGTGGTCGGCACGGCGTTCGGCTGCGGCGTGGTGCGGACCGTGGCGGTGGCGCTCGCCGCGACGAGGGCCATCCCGTCGGGGTGCTCGCACCCGGCCAGGGCAAACCCGGCGAGGACGACGGCGACGGGCAGCACACTGCTCTTGCGCGACACGCGGAAAACCTCAATCTGCATTCGGCGGTATTCGGGCGCGGCGACCGCGGGTGCGCTTCTTCGCAGGGTAAGCGCACGCGGCCGCCGCACCGAAGTGGGAACCGGGCGGACCGGGCAAGGGTGGGAGCGCCGCGGCCGACCTCAATTCCGTGAATAACTTTATCCGGGAATGCGGAACTGTCAACAGCCGTTTATTTAAGGAACATTTAAAGGTCGCATCAGGTGCGGAAAAGGGACCGCGGGTCAGACTGGCTCTTCCGCGCGGCCCAGCCGGAGCTGGACCCGCGTGCCGCCGAGCGGCCCGCGGTCGACCACCAGGGAGCCGCCGGTGGCCTCCGCCGCCCGGCGGGCGATGTCGAGGCCGAGGCCGGTCGAGCCCGCGCCGCTGCTGCCGCGCCGCAGCGCCGCTTCCAGGTCGTCGATGCCCGGCCCGGCGTCCTCGATCACGATGACCACGCGTTCTGGCTGGTGGAACAGCGCGACGACGAACCCGGCGCCCTCCGGCGTGTGCCGGAAGACGTTGCCGAGCACGGCGTCCATCGCGGCGGCGAGGTCGCTGCGGGTGAGCGGCACGAACGCGGGCCGCTCGGTGCCGCGCAGGTTCCACAGCCGCTGCTGGTCGTCGGCGAGGGCGGACCAGAAGACCAGCCGGTCGTGCACGACCTGGGCGGCGTCGCACCGGCCGCCGTCCGGGTCGTCCAGCTCGCGGCGGGCGGCCCGGATGAGTTCGTTGACCTCGCGTTCGAGCGCGTGCACGGCCTGCCGGACGCGGTTGGCGCCGGGGTCCTGGCCGAGGGTTTCCGAATCGAGCCGCAACGCGGTGAGCGGTGTGCGCAAACGGTGCGAGAGGTCGGCCAGGATTTCGCGTTCACCGGCCACCAGTTGGCCGATCCGATCGGCCATCCGGTTGAACGCCGCGCCCGCGTCGAGCAATTCCGGCGGACCACTCGGCGTGACCCTCGTGGCGAGATCGCCCTGGCCCATTTTGCGCGCGCCCTCGGCGAGGGCGGCGGAGGCCTTGACGACCCGCGCGCCGAGGCGGTCGGCGACCAGCACCGAGCCGAGCACGAGGACGACGGCGACGCCGCTGAGCGCGAGCCAGGCCTGCTCGACGCCCCGGGACAGCTCGGCGCGCGGCACGAAAGCCTCGACCACGGCCACCCGGCCCTCCCCCAGCAGCACGGGTTGCAGGTGCACGAGACCGGCCGGTATCGGCTCGGTGGACGCCAGGCCCTGCTCGCGGGCGGTGCGGATCTGCTGGTCGGTCGCCACGGGCACGCCGACGATCTCGCCGTCGGCCAGGTGCACGGCCACCCGGCCGGCACTGGCGGTGAGGGCCTGGCCGACGGACGCCGGGTCGGAGGTGATCACCAGGACGGGGGTGAGCGCGCCGGCGAGGCGTTCGGCGTCGACGAGCGCGCGGTCCTCGGCGAGCTGGCGCACCACCAGGGCGAGTGGGATCAGGAACGCGAGCGCCACCATCGAGGTGACGGCCAGCGAGACGAGGGCGAGCGACTTCCTCACTCGGCCGCCGTGAGCTTGAACCCGACACCGCGCACGGTGTGCAGGTAGCGGGGTTGGGCGGCGCGTTCGCCGAGCTTGCGGCGCAGCCACGACAGGTGCACGTCCAGCGTCTGGTCGTCGTGCCTGCCGGGCAGGTTCCACAGGTTCGCCAGCAGCTCGGCGCGCGGCACCACCTTGCCCTCGCGCGCGGCGAGGTAGGCGAGGAGGTCGAACTCCTTGCGGGTGAGGTTGAGCTCGCGGCCGTCCAGGCGGGCCTCGCGGCGGTCGGGGTCGACGGTGAGGCGGCCGATCCGGAACGCGGCGGGCGCGGCGTCCTTGCGCGCGCGCCGGAGCACCGCGGAGAGCCGGGCGGCGAGGTGCTCGCTGGAGAACGGCTTGACCAGGTAGTCGTCGGCGCCGGCGTTGAGCAGGCGGACGATCTCGCTCTCGTCGTCGCGGGCGGTGGCGACGATGACCGGCACGTCGCACACGCCGCGCATCATCCGCAGCGCGTCCGCGCCGTCCATGTCGGGCAGGCCGAGGTCGAGCACGACCAGGTCGAACGCGCCGCCGGTGATCTCGCGCAACGCCTCCAACGCGGTGCCGACGGGCAGCACCGCGTGCCCGAGCCCGGTCAGCGCCTGGGTCACCGCCGACCGCACCACCGGGTCGTCCTCGACGAGCAGCACCGAGACCATGGCGCGCACCGTAACGCGATCGGGTGTGCTCCTCGCCGCTCCCCCGGCGCTACCCGCGCACCGACCCGGCCGTGCGCCCGGCTTCGGCGACGAACAGGCCGTCCAGCAGGACGGGGATCGCGCGGTGCGGGTCAGGCGTCCGGTCGACGGCCGCCTGGAGCATCGTCAGCACGACCACGACGTCGTCGAGCACGATGTCGTGGCGCAGGTGGCCCGCCGCCCGGGAGCGGTCGAACGGCCCGCGCAGCACGTCCAGCAGTCGGCGGACGTGGCCGCGCCGGTCGGGCTCGGGGAACCGGCGCAGTTCGTCGACCAGCGGGCGCATCGACACCTGGTAGGCCATCACCGCGTGGAGCAGCGCGCGGAAGGCGGCGGGGTCGTCGGCGTCGCGCTCGGCGGCGGCCACCAGCAGGCCGAAGTGCTTGCGCGCCACCGTGAGCAGCAGCGTGCGGCGGTCGGGGAAGTGCCGGTACACCGTCGCCTGGCCGAGGCCGGTGAGGCGGGCGATCCGCGCCGGTGACGGTGTCGTGCCGCCGACCACCAGCTCCTCGGCCGCGCGGAGGATCGACGCCCGGTTCCTCAGGGCGTCGCTGCGGCGCGGAACGGTCATGGCGGCACCCCGACGAAGCAGTCCAGGTTACTCGCAGGTAATGAGAATAACACCGACTGTGATCCCTCGGAACGCCTTCGTAACGTCGTCGCCCTGCTGCCTTCACGCAGGTGATGTCTCGAGGAAGGACTGGACGTGCGCGGACGTCTTCTCAGGGTCGTGTGCGCGGTGCTGCCCGCCGCCTTGGCCGCCATGCTCACCTCGACCGCGGCGCAGGCCGCCGCCCCGGTCGACTACGTCGCCCTCGGCGACTCGTACTCCTCCGGCACGGGCGCGCCGCCGTACCTCAGCGGTTCGTGCTACCGCAGTTCCCGCGGGTACGCCCAGCTGTGGGCGAACACGCACGAGGTGTCGTCGTTCAAGTACGCCGCCTGCGGCGGTGCGACCACGCAGAGCATGACCGACCAGTTCGCCTCGCTCGACGCGGGCACCGACCTGGTCTCGATCACCATCGGCGGCAACGACGTCGGGTTCGCCAACACCATGATCACCTGCGTCACGGGCAGCGACACCAGCTGCGTCAACGCGGTGAACGCCGGCATCGAGACCGCGCGCACCACGTTGCCCGGGCGGCTGGACGCCACGTACGCCACGATCCGCGACCGCGCGCCGAACGCCGCCGTGGTCGTGCTGGGCTACCCGCGCCTGGTGGAGCCGAACGGCACGTGCATGAGCGCGACCAAGCGTGCGGCCCTCAACCGGGGCGCCGACGACCTGCACACCGTGATCTCGGCCCGGGCCGCGGCCGCCGGCGTCCGCTACGTCGACGCCCGCGCCCACTTCGCGGGCCACGGCGCGTGCGGCAGCTCGCCGTGGATCAACTCGTTCTCCCTGTTCCGCCTGGTGGAGTCGTTCCACCCCAACGCCACCGGCTACGCCCAGGGCTACCTGCCCCTGCTGAACTCCGCCACCTCCTGACCCGCGCGTGGGGGGGGGGGGGGGGGGGGGGGGGGGAGGGGGGGGGGGGGGGGGGGGGGGGGGGGGGGGGGGGGGGGGGGGGGGAGGTGT
>NZ_JBVJVK010000021.1:100692-140663 GCF_055603705.1 Actinosynnema sp. NPDC037264
GGGCGAGAGTGAGCAGGGGGGGGCCCTCCCCCCCCCCCCCCCCCCCCCCCCGCACCCCCCCCCCCCCCCCCCCCCCCCCCCCCCCCCCCCCCCCCACGCGGGTGGTCAGCCGATGGTGCGGCCGCCGTCGGCCTGGAGGAGTTCGCCGTGCACGTAGCTCGCGCGCGGCGAGGCGAGGAAGACGATGGCCTCGGCGATCTCACGCGCGGAAGCCGTGCGGCCGAGCGGCGACTTGCGGCCGGTCTCGTCGACGGCGTCGGGGAGGAGGGCCTGCGTCCCCTCGGTCACGGTGGCGCCCGGCGCGATCGCGTTGACGCGGACCCCCGTGCCGCGGTACTCCACGGCCCACGTCCGGGTCAGGGACTCCAGGGCCGCCTTGGTCGCCGAGTACGCCGCCGCACCCGGCACCGCGAACGAGGTCGCGGACGTCGACACGGTGACCACGCTGCCCCGGCCCCGGGCCGCCATGCCCGGCAGCAGCGCGGCGGTCAGGAAGAACGGCGCCCGCACGTTCACGTCGAACAGCCGCTGGAAGCCCTCCGCGTCCTGGTCCGCGGTCGCCGCGAACGGGAAGATGCCGGCGTTGTTGACCAGCACGTCCACCTCGCCGACCGCCTCCGCCAGCGCCCGCACCGACCCCAGGTCCGCCATGTCGGCGGCGAGGAACTTCGCCTGCCCGCCCTCCGCCTCGATCGACGCCACGGTCTCGGCGCCGCGCGCCTCGTCCCGCCCCGTGACGATCACCGTCGCGCCACCGGCCGCCAGCAACCGCGCGGTCTCCCGGCCGATCCCCGCCGTGCTGCCCGTGACCAGCGCGAGCTGCCCGTCAAACTCCATGATCCCCACCTTGTTCGAAGTTCGGTGAACATCGAACAACCTACCCCCGACAGTTCGACGTTCGCAAAACATCGAACACCTAGACTGGCAGACGTGCGCCACGCCGACCGCAACCCGGACGTCGATCAGCTGACCCTGACCGACGTCCTGGCGGCACTCAGCGACCCCCTCCGCGTCGGCCTGGTCCGCCTGCTCGCCGACGGCGAGGAGTTCAACTTCGGCGAGTTCGACGCGCCCGTCGCCAAGTCCACGCTCAGCCACCACCTCAAGGTGCTCAACGCCGCGGGCCTGACCTGGCGGCGCGAGGAGGGCACCCGCTGCTTCATCCGGCTCCGCCGCGAGGACATCGACGCCCGCTTCCCGCACCTGCTCGACACCGTGCTCGCCGCCGCCGACCGGGACGACGTCGGCAACCACGTCACCACCCCGGGCGCCGCGTGCTGAGCGAAGGGGTCCGCGACGCCGGTCCCGCCGGCAGGATGTCCGCGTGACCAGGGGCCTGCAGTACTTCGCCGCGTGGTCGGCGTCGACGGCGGTCGCGGTGGTGCTGTCCTGGCTGGGCATCCGGTTCGTGCTGGACGCGGGCGCGCCGGAGCGGCCGCGCGTCGTCGCCGGGCCCACGCAGTCCTCGGCGATCGCCCGGACCACCACGACGACCACCACCGCCGCGCCCATCACGACCACGACCACGGTCGCGGTGATCGCCACCGTCGCGCCGACCACGACGACGACGGCCGTGCCGACCACCACCACGACCACCCAACCCCTGCCGTCGGAGAACGGCACCTGGACCGAGCGCGACGGCGAACCGGTCTACCTGCGCAGCTTCACCCTGCACGGCGGGGTCGCCGCGATCAGCTTCTCCGCCTCGGACATGGAGCCCATCTCGGCCACCCCGCGCCAGGGCTTCGCCGCCACCGTCGAACAGCCCGCGGACGCCGTCGTGGTCGAGTTCACCGGCGGCGGCCACCGGTCCCGGCTCGAGGCCACCTGGGTCGGCGGACCGCAGTGGCGGATCGTCGAGGCCGGCTGACCGCCCGGCGCGGTCGCGGCCCGACCTACACCGCCAGGGTCACCTCGGCGCGCAGCCTCGGCAGCAACGCGTGGAAGGCGTCGCCCGGGCACACGGTGCCGTCCCAGAAGTCCCGGTGGCCGTGGATCTCCGCCGGCGGGATCGAGTACTGCCGGCAGATCACCACGCACAGCCACACCAGCGCGTCCCACTGCCCGGCGGGCGGCACCTCGTCGACGTAGGTGCCCTCGTTCTCGATCCCGATCGAGTTCCGGTTCTGCCCGTACGCGTGCGCGCCCTCCACCATCCGGTCGCCGGCCAACAACGCGTCCACGCTGCCGTGCCGCCCCTCCAGCACCACGCCGCCGCGCGTGATGGTGAAGTGCTGCCCGGTGTCGCCCCAGTCGTTGGCGTCCATGTGCAGCGCCTGGAAGAACCGCGCCAACTCGTGCGCGTGCTGCCGCGAACCGTCCGCCACGTTCTCCGTCGCCGTGTGGTGCACCAGGATCCGCTCCGGCCCGCGGCCCAATACCACCGGCCGGTCGACCGGCGTCCGGGCACCCCACTCGGCGCACCGCTCGATGCGCCGTCGCGGCGCACGGGGCGGCAACGTGGCCGCGACCGACCCGACCACCGCGCCGACCCCGAGCAGCACCGCACGCCTGCTGACCACCGCTCCCCCTGATTCGTCAGCCGGGAGCCGATCACCCCGGCCCCCGGCGGGCAACCCGCCCCCGCTGTCCATGCTTTCACCCGTTCGCGGCAGCGACGCCACCCGTTGGCCGAGTGGTGGTTCGATCACGGTCATGACGCACCCCGGCGAACCGCACCGCGACGACCTCTCCGGCCGGCTCAACCGGCTGCGCGCCGGCGTCCTCGGCGCCAACGACGGCATCGTGTCGACGGCCGGGCTCGTGGTCGGCGTCGCGGGCGCCACCACCGACCGCACCGCGATCTTCGCGGCGGGCCTGGCCGGGCTCGTGGCGGGCTCGCTGTCCATGGCGGGCGGCGAGTACGTCTCGGTCAGCACCCAGCGGGACACCGAGCGGGCCGCGCTCAGGCTCGAGGAGCGCGAGCTGCGCGAGATGCCCGAGGAGGAGGAACGCGAGCTCGCCGAGATCTACCAGGACAAGGGGCTGTCGGAGGACCTCGCCGCGCGGGTCGCCCGCGAGCTGACCGAGCAGGACGCCCTGCGCGCGCACGCCGAGGCCGAGCTGCAGATCGACCCGGACAAGCTGACCAGCCCGTGGCAGGCCGCGTGGGCGTCGCTGGTGGCGTTCGCGGCGGGCGCGCTGATCCCGCTGGTCGCGATCGTGCTGCCACCGACCGGGTGGCGGGTGTGGGCGTGCGCGGTGGCCGTGCTGGTCGGCCTGGTGCTCACCGGCGTGATCAGCGCCCGCCTCGGGTCGAGCCGCGTCGGCCGCGCGGTGCGCCGCAACGTGGTCGTCGGGTCGCTCACGATGATCGTCACGTACTACGTCGGCCTCCTGTTCGGAGCAACGGTCGGCTGACCGTGATCACGCAGCGCACACACCCTCGGTGGTTCGCGGGAAAAAGTCACCACCCGGAGGTGTGAGGTACGCAAAGTGCGGGTATCCGCAGCCGACTTGTCGCCGTCGAGCGCGGCAGGCCCGGACCGGAGGTGCGCGCCGTGGCCCATCCACCGACATCACTGCTCCTCCTGCGCGGCGCGAAGGCCGAACGTCGGCTCTGGGCGCTGCTGGCGGCGCTGTTCGCGCTGGTCTCGGGCGTCAACGTGATCTTGGCCGTGAGCGAGGGCGCGTGGTGGCAGGGCGCGCTCGCGGCGCTGTGCCTCGTCGTCGCGGTGGGCTGCGGGCGGGAGTCCAGAAGAGCCGGCAGCTGATTTCACCCGGCACTGAAGTTCCGAAAGTGAGCGAAACTCTGGTCCGACCGGGTGTACCCCGTTGGTCGGAACGGCGTCAAGTAGTGGTGTGATTCACCACGACGCCCTGTCGGACTAGAGCCATAACCGCGAATTCACACTATCGTCACAAGACCCCGGCAATCCCGGTGCACCGCCAAGCGCTCCCGAACGGCCCCATCCGGCCGCGAGGCGCGCACGAGCAAGTGCAGTTCTCCCGCACAACGGAGTGCGGAACCCACGCCGACGATCTCTCGGGCGTGGGTCCACAGCCAGTACCTGCAGGCCGAGCTGTCCGCGTAAAGCCGCGCGCGGGCGTTCGGCCGTCTCCGTATGCCCGGACGACGCCACGGGAGGGCCCGTTGTGACCCACCACCAGCCGCAAGGCCTTTACGACCCGCAGTACGAGCACGACGCCTGCGGTGTCGCGTTCGTCGCCGACCTGGCCGGTCGCAGAAATCACGCGATCGTCAGCCAGGCCCTGGTGGCGCTGCGCAACCTCGAACACCGGGGAGCGCGCGGCGCCGAGCCGGAGACCGGTGACGGCGCGGGCATCCTGATCCAGGTGCCCGACGCGTTCTACCGCGAGGTCGTCGGCTTCCCCTTGCCCGAGCCCGGCGGCTACGCGGTCGGCACCGCGTTCCTCCCCCAGGAGGGTCAGGACGAGGTCAAGGAGCAGATCGAGCGCATCGCCGCCGAAGAGGGCGCGACGGTCCTCGGGTGGCGCGCGCTGCCGGTGGACGCCGACCACGTCGGTCCCACGGCGAAGACCACCATGCCCGCGTTCAGCCAGCTCTTCCTCAGTGGCGCGGAAGGCCTGGAACTGGAACGCCTGGCGTTCGTGGTGCGCAAGCGCGTCGAGCACGCGACCGACGTGTACTTCCCGAGCCTGTCCGGGCGGACGATCGTCTACAAGGGCATGCTCACCGAGCCGCAGGTGGAGAAGTTCTTCCCCGACCTGACCGACGAGCGGGTCACCAGCTCGATCGGCCTGGTGCACTCGCGGTTCTCCACCAACACGTTCCCGTCGTGGCCGCTGGCCCACCCGTACCGGTACGTGGCGCACAACGGCGAGATCAACACGTTGCGCGGCAACCGGAACTGGATGGACGCGCGCGAGTCGGTGCTCGCCACCGACCTGATCCCCGGCGACCTGTCCCGGGTCTTCCCGGTCATCACGCGCGGCGCCAGCGACTCGGCGACGTTCGACGAAGTGCTGGAGCTGCTGCACCTGGGCGGGCGCAGCCTGCCGCACGCGGTGCTGATGATGATCCCCGAGGCGTGGGAGAACCACGCCGAGATGGACGCGCAACGGCGCGCGTTCTACGAGTTCCACTCCACGCTCATGGAGCCGTGGGACGGCCCGGCGCTGGTGGCGTTCACCGACGGCACGCTGATCGGCGCGGTGCTCGACCGCAACGGCCTGCGCCCGGCCCGGTACTGGGTCACCGAGGACGGCCTGGTCGTGCTCGGCAGCGAGGCGGGCGTGCTGGAGCTCGACCCGGCCACGATCGTGCGCAAGGGCCGGCTGGAGCCGGGCCGGATGTTCCTGGTCGACACCGCCCAGGGGCGGATCATCGACGACGAGGAGATCAAGGGGCAGCTCGCGGCCGAGCACCCGTACCAGGAGTGGGTCGCCGACGGCATCCTGCACCTGGCCGACCTCCCGGCGCGCGAGCGCGAGGTGCCGACGCACTCGTCCCTGGTGCGCCGCCAGCAGGCGTTCGGCTACACGGAAGAGGAAATGGCGCTGCTGCTGCGCCCGATGGCGCGCTCCGGCGCGGAACCGATCGGCTCGATGGGCAACGACGCGCCCTTCGCGCCGCTGTCGGACCGGCCGCGGCAGCTGTTCGACTACTTCACGCAGCTCTTCGCCCAGGTGACCAACCCGCCGCTGGACGCGATCCGCGAGGAGCTGGTGACCTCGCTGCACGCCACGCTCGGCGCGGAGCCGAACCTGCTGTCGGTCGACGCCACGTCGTGCCGCCGGATCTCGTTGCCGTTCCCCGTGCTGGACAACGACGAGCTGGCCAAGCTCGTGCACGTGGACGACGACGGCACGCTGCCGGAGTTCCGCACGTTCACCGTGCGCGGCCTCTACGAGGTGGCCGGCGGCGGCGAGGCGCTGGTGCGGCGGCTGGACGAGATCCGGGCCGAGGTGTCGCAGGCGATCCGGGACGGCGCGCGGCTGGTCGTGCTGTCGGACCGGGGCGTGGACCAGGAGCACGCGCCGATCCCGTCGCTGCTGCTGACCGGCGCGGTGCACCACCACCTGGTGCGGGAGAAGACCCGCACCCAGGTCGACCTGATCGTGGAGTCGGGCGACGCGCGCGAGGTGCACCACATCGCGCTGCTCGTCGGCTACGGCGCGAAGGCGGTGAACCCGTACCTGGCCATGGCGTCGGTCGAGGAGCTGCCCGACGTCGAGCCGGAGGTGGCGACCCGCAACCTGATCAAGGCGCTGGGCAAGGGCGTGCGCAAGACGATGTCCAAGATGGGCGTCTCGACCGTGGCCTCCTACACCGGCGCGCAGATCTTCGAGGCGATCGGCCTCGGTGACGAGGTCGTGGCCACGTGCTTCACCGGCACCACCTCGCGGCTGGGCGGCGTCGGCTTCGACGTCATCGCCGAGGAAGTGGCGCGGCGGCACCGGATGGCGTTCCCGGCCGACGGCGTCCGGGCGCACCACCGCGAGCTGGAGGTCGGCGGCGACTACCAGTGGCGCCGCGAGGGCGAGGCGCACCTGTTCAACCCGCAGACCGTGTTCAAGCTCCAGCACTCCACGCGCACCGGGCGTTACGACATCTTCAAGGAGTACACGCGGGGCGTGGACGAGCAGGCCAAGCGGCTGATGACGCTGCGCGGGCTGTTCGCGTTCAAGGAGGGCGTGCGCGAGCCGGTGCCGATCGACGAGGTCGAGCCGGTCTCGTCCATCGTGAAGCGGTTCGCCACCGGCGCCATCTCCTACGGGTCCATCTCGCAGGAGATGCACGAGGTGCTGGCCATCGCGATGAACCGGCTGGGCGCGAAGTCCAACACCGGCGAGGGCGGCGAGGACGCCGAGCGGTTCACCCCCGACGCCAACGGCGACTCGCGGCGCAGCGCCATCAAGCAGGTGGCCTCGGGCCGGTTCGGCGTGACGAGCGAGTACCTGGTCAACGCCGACGACATCCAGATCAAGATGGCGCAGGGCGCGAAGCCCGGCGAGGGCGGCCAGCTGCCCGGCGCGAAGGTGTACCCGTGGATCGCCAAGACCCGGCACTCCACGCCCGGCGTCGGCCTGATCTCGCCGCCGCCGCACCACGACATCTACTCGATCGAGGACCTGGCGCAGCTCATCCACGACCTGAAGAACGCCAACCCGGCGGCGCGCATCCACGTGAAGCTCGTCTCCGAGGTCGGCGTCGGCACGGTCGCGGCGGGCGTCTCCAAGGCGCACGCGGACGTCGTGCTGATCTCCGGCCACGACGGCGGCACCGGCGCGTCACCCCTGTCGTCCATCAAGCACGCGGGCGGACCGTGGGAGCTGGGCCTGGCCGAGACGCAGCAGACGCTGCTGGCCAACCGGTTGCGCGACCGGATCGTGGTGCAGACCGACGGCCAGCTCAAGACCGGGCGCGACGTGGTGATCGCGGCGCTGCTCGGCGCGGAGGAGTTCGGCTTCGCCACCGCTCCCCTGGTCGTCTCGGGCTGCGTCATGATGCGGGTCTGCCACCTGGACACCTGTCCGGTCGGCGTGGCCACGCAGAACCCGGTGCTGCGGGCGAAGTTCGCGGGCAAGGCCGAGCACGTGGTGAACTTCTTCGAGTTCGTCGCGCAGGAGGTCCGGGAGCTGCTGGCGCAGCTGGGTTTCCGCACCCTGGCCGAGGCCGTCGGGCACGCGGACCTGCTCGACACGCGGGCCGCGGTCGACCACTGGAAGGCGGCCGGGCTCGACCTGTCGCCGATCTTCCACGTGCCGTCGCTGCCCGAGGGCGCGGCGCGGCACCGCACCACCTCCCAGGACCACGGGCTGGACAAGGCGCTGGACAACACCCTGATCCAGCTCGCCGAGGGCGCGATCGCCTCCGGCGACCGGGTGCGGCTGGAACTGCCGGTGCGCAACGTCAACCGCACCGTCGGCACCATGCTCGGCTCCGAGGTGACCAAGCGGTGGGGCGGCGAGGGCCTGCCCGACGACACGATCGACATCACGTTCACCGGCACGGCCGGGCAGTCGTTCGGCGCGTTCGTGCCGCGCGGCATCACGTTGCGGCTCATCGGCGACGCGAACGACTACGTGGCCAAGGGCCTGTCGGGCGGGCGGATCGTCGTCCGGCCGGTGCCCGACGCGCAGTTCGCCGCCGAGCAGCACATCATCGCCGGCAACGTGATCGGCTACGGCGCGACCGGCGGCGAGATCTTCCTGCGCGGCAAGGTCGGCGAGCGGTTCTGCGTGCGCAACTCGGGCGCGCTGGCCGTCGTCGAGGGCGTCGGCGACCACGGGTGCGAGTACATGACCGGCGGCCGGGTGGTCGTGCTCGGCGCGACCGGGCGCAACTTCGCCGCGGGCATGTCCGGCGGCATCGCCTACGTGCTGGACGCGGCCGTGCCGCGGGTCAACCCCGAGATGGTGGACCTGGACCCGGTGGACGAGTCGGACCGCGAGTTCCTGCGGCGCGCGGTGGAGAAGCACTACCTGGAAACGGACTCGGCGGTGGCGCACGCGCTGCTGGCCGACTGGGACCTGGCGGTGGACCGGTTCACCAAGGTCATGCCGAAGGACTACAAGAGGGTGCTGGCGGCACAGGCCCTGGCCGAGCTCGAGGGCCGGGACGTCAACGAAGCGATCATGGAGGCGTCTCATGGCTGACCCTCGTGGGTTCCTCACCACCGAGCGTGAGACCCCGCGCAGCCGTCCCGTTTTCCTGCGCCTGCGCGACTGGCGCGAGGTCTACGAGGAGTTCGAGCGGCCCAAGCTGGAGAAGCAGGCCGGCCGGTGCATGGACTGCGGCATCCCGTTCTGCCACCAGGGCTGTCCGCTGGGGAACCTGATCCCCGAGTGGAACAACCTGGTGTTCAGCGACGACTGGCGCAAGGCCTCGGAACGGCTGCACGCCACCAACAACTTCCCGGAGTTCACCGGGACGTTGTGCCCGGCGCCGTGCGAGGCCGCGTGCGTGGTGGGGATCAACGGCGATCCCGTCACCATCAAGCGGGTCGAGATCTCCATCATCGACCGGGCGTGGGACGAGGGCTGGGTCACGCCCCAGCCGCCCGCCGCGCGCAGCGGCCGTTCGGTGGCCGTGGTGGGTTCCGGGCCGGCGGGCCTGGCCGCCGCGCAGCAGCTGACCCGCGCCGGTCACTCGGTCGTGGTGCTGGAGCGGGCCGACGCGATCGGCGGGCTGCTGCGCTACGGCATCCCCGAGTTCAAGATGGAGAAGTGGCGGCTGGACCGCAGGCTCGACCAGATGCGCGCCGAGGGCACCGAGTTCCGGACGAACGTGAACGTCGGCGTCGACGTCACGGTCGAGGAGCTGCGGGAGTCCTACGACGCGGTGGTGCTGGCCGGCGGCGCGACGGCGTGGCGCGACCTGCCGGTGCCCGGCCGGTCGCTGACGGGCGTGCACCAGGCGATGGAGTACCTGCCGGGGGCCAACAAGGTGGCGCGCGGCGAGCTGGACGCGCCGCCCATCACCGCCGAGGGCAAGCACGTCGTCGTCATCGGCGGCGGCGACACCGGCGCGGACTGCGTCGGCACGGCCCACCGCCAGGGCGCGTTGTCCGTGACGCAGCTGGAGATCATGCCCCGGCCGCCGGAGAAGCGCGCCGAGGCGCACCCGTGGCCGACCTACCCGATGCTCTACCGGGTCACGTCGGCGCACGAGGAGGGCGGCGAGCGGCTGTACTCGGTGTCCACCGTCGAGTTCCTCGGTGACGACGAGGGCGCGGTGCGGGCGTTGAAGCTGGTCGAGGTCGAGGCGTCCGGCGGGCGGTTCGAGCCGGTGCCCGGCAGCGAGCGGGAGATCCCGGCGCAGCTGGTGACGTTGGCGATGGGTTTCGTCGGCCCGGAGAAGGACGGCCTGCTCACCGAGCTGGGCGTCGACCTCGACGCGCGCGGCAACGTGGCGCGGGACGAGGAGTTCGCGACCTCGGTCGACGGCGTGTTCGTGGCCGGCGACATGGGCCGCGGCCAGTCGCTGATCGTGTGGGCCATCGCCGAGGGCCGCTCGGCCGCCGCCGGCGTGGACGCCTACCTGACGGGCCGCTCCGTGCTGCCCAGGCCGATCGAGCCGACCGACCGGCCGCTCGTGTGACTCGTCCCCGGCCGCACAACGACGTGCGGCCGGGGACGGCCTTCCCGCGCGGCCGGACAGCGTGGTCCGGCCGCGCGGGAAGTCGAAGCGGCGCGTGCGCCTACCGGTCGAGCCTTTCGCGCACGCGCTCAGGCGGGCCGGTCCGGTGGGTGGGGACCACCACTCACCGGGCCGGTTCGCTCACGGGCAGGTCTTCCAGGCGAAGTGGTAAGTCGTCTCGACGCTGCCGTCCGTGGAGTCCATGGACATGAAGCTGGTGGTCGTCGTCGTGTCGGACGACCCGGCGCTCACCCGCAACTCCGTGTTGATGTTGAACAGCCGTTGCTCGCCGCACGGGTGGTAGACGATCGCGGCGAGTTCGGTGGTGTCGGTGGCCTGCCAGTCGTCGCTGAACGGTCCCGCGTAGCTGTGGCTCCGGTACGCCGTCGGCGACATGCCCTGGAAGTAGTAGTTGGCCCGTTCCAGACCGGTCGCGCCCCGCTCGAGGTGGGCGAAGCCGCGATAGTCGGTTTGCGCGATGCCGTAGGTGAACCCCTGTGGGATGTTCAGCCTCAGGTTGAGCTGGCAGTTCTTCCGGAAATCGGTGGGCAGCGCGCCTACGCCCACCTGCGCCATGAACTGGCTGTAGGTGACGGTGAACGCCTTGTTGTCCGGAGAGACCGCCACGGCCGCGGTACCGGCCGGGCATCCGGATCCGTTGACGGTCACCACGTCGATGGTCATGTGATCCGGCGGCGGGGTGGTGTTCGGCGCCCCGCCGGGAGGAATGATGATCACCGCCGCCGCCATGGTGACGGCCGCCACGAAATTGAACATGCAGCACCTTCCGACTCGTCATTGAGCACGGTATCGGCGGCGAATTGACGCAAGTCCCTTGCCCGGTCACCGGTCGGGCCGTCCTAGCACCGCTTCCACGAGAAGTGGTACGTGGTGCTCACGTTGCTGTCGGTCGAGTCCATCACCATGAAACTGGTGCCGGTCGACGTGCCCGCGGTGACCCGGAGTTCGGTGTTGATGTTGAACATCCGCTGTTCGCCGCACGGCGCGTAGACGATCGCGTCCCATTCCGTGGCGTCCGTCGCCTGCCAGTTGTCGCTGTAGGGCCCGGCGTAGGAATGGCTCTTGCGGGCAGTCGGAGACATGCCCTGGAAGTAGTAGTTGCCCTGCTCCATGCCCACCGCGCCGCGCTGGAGGTGCGCGAACCCGCGGTAGTCGGCCCTGGCGATGCCGTAGGTGAAGCCCTGGGGGTAGTTCAGCTCCAGCGCGAGCTGGCAGTTCTTCCGGAAGTCCGTCGGCTCGGAGTCGGCGCCGGCCTGCGCCAGGAAACTGCTGTAGGTGACGGTGAAGGCGGTGCGGTCGGGCGAGGCGGCGACCGCCGCGGTGCCGGCCGGGCAACCGGATCCGTTCACGGTCCTGACCTGGACCGTGACGTATTCGGGCGCGGTCTCGACCGTTGTTTCACCGGAGGGGGAGAGCGCGGACAGGGTCAATGCAGCCGCGGCCACTAAGGTCAGCATGAACGGCCTTTCTCCTGCGGGTTGACGTGCGGTGTGACGGCGGTTACAGGACCGTAGCGCAACGTCGCCGGAGCACTGCTCCTCCATTAGAGTGGAACCGCTCCCAGATATTGGGACAAATGTTTTCCCGCAGAAATGGCCAAGACTTTTCCAGCCGACCGGGCATACCGACGCCGTGAATTCGACGACGACCGCGGGCAATCCGCACGGCGTTCGTTGAAATCGCGACGAAATTGCGAAAAACCGCGTCTCGACCGGACTACCTCGGACGGGCGGCGGCCACTCGTCGGATCAATTGCACCATCTGCGCGCGCTCGTCGGGGTCCAGCACGGCGAACCAGCGCGCCTCGCGCGCGTTCTGGTGCGGGAAGACCCGCGCCACCGCCGAGCGGCCCTCCTCGGTGAGCGCGACGAACACCACGCGCCGGTCCTGGCCGTCCCTGGTCCGCTCGACCAGCCCGGCCCGCTCCAGCGTGTTGATCAGGTTGGACATCGCCGACCTGGTCGTGCCGGACAGGTCGGCCAGCCGCGCGGGCTGGGTCGGGCCCAGGATCCACAGCTTGAACATCAACCGGAACCCGGGCATGGTCCAGCCCTGCTCGCGGTGCACCAGCGCCTCGTAGTCGTTGATCATCACGTACGCCAGGTGCAACACGTTGTACGAGAGGCCGAACGCGTCCGCGTCGCCTCCCAACTCGGCGATCCGGTGCCGGGCGAACCGCTCGTACTCCTGCTCCGTCACCACGTCGGCGGCGACGGGAACCTCCTGCTCTGCCACCCGCCGATCCTCCCAGGGCGACCCGGCCGAAGGCACCGGAATGCGGCACACTGGCCGACGTGATCGGGACGAGGCGGTTCGCCATCACGGCCGCGGTCGTGGTGGCGCTGGCCACCGCCGCGTCCGTGGCCGCGAGCTTCGACCTCGTCAAGGGCGAGGGCGCGGTGGTCCTCGACGACCTCGCCCAGCTCGCCACCGGTCTGTTCGCCACCGGTTGCTGCTGGTGGACGGCGCGCCGGGCGACCGGGCCGGACCGCCGCTGGCGGCTGGCGATGGGGTTCGGCATGGCGGGCTGGTCCACCGGCCAGGCGTTGTGGACGTGGTACCAGCTGGTCGAGCGGCGCGCCGTGCCGTCGCCGTCGCCGGCGGACGCCGGGTACCTCAGCATCGTGCCGTTCGCGTTCGTCGCGCTGCTCGTGATCGGCAACTTCCGCCGGTCGGACTCCCCCGACGCGCTGCTGGACCGCCGGTCCCGCAGCGCCCGGCTGGTGCTGCTGCTGGACGGCCTGATCGTGGTCGGGTCGTTGTTCGTGCTGACCTGGACCACGTCGCTCGGCGGGCTGGTCGCGGCCGGGAACCCGGGTTCGGCGGCGTTCCTGGTGGCCATCGCCTACCCGGTGACGGACCTGGTGCTGCTGGTGATCGTGGTGGTGCTGAGCGCGGACCGCAAGGTCGTGCTGCGACCGCAGCTGCGGTTGCTCGGCCTCGGCCTGGTGGCGCTGGCCGCGTCCGACTTCGCGTTCGCCTACCTGGTCAGCATCCAGGCGCCGGAGGTGCCGCCGCTGGCCAACGCCGGGTTCGTGGTGGGACCGGCGCTGATCGCGTTGGCGGCGCTGGCGCCCGTGCCGTCGCCGTCGACCGGCCCGAGCCGCAACCGGCGGCCGTGGCAGTGGGCCTACCTGCTGATGCCGTACGTGCCCTTACTGGTCAGCAGCGTGCTGGTGCTGCGGCGCACGATCATCGGCGACCTCGGGCCGTTGGACGCGGTGGAGATCGGCTGCGGCTTCACGGTGTTCGTCGCGGTGATTTTGCGGCAGCTGGTGACCCTTGTGGACAACACGAAGCTCGTTCTGCTGCTGCGCGAGTCCGAGCGCACCCTGACGCACCAGGCGCACCACGACCCGTTGACCGGGCTGGCCAACCGGGCGCTGTTCGAGCGCAGGCTGGACGAGGCGATGGCCGAGCACCACCGCGACGGCAGGCCGTTCGGGCTGCTGTTCGTGGACCTGGACGACTTCAAGGCGGTCAACGACGTCTCCGGCCACGCGCACGGCGACGCGTTGCTCGAACGGGTGGCGCAGCGGCTGCGGCAGTGCGTCCGCGACACCGACGTGGTGGCCAGGCTCGGCGGTGACGAGTTCGGCGTCCTGGTCGAAGGGCTGGAGGAGCCGGAGAAGGTGGCGTTCCGGATCCTCGACGCGCTCGGCGAGGAGATCAGCGCGTCGGTCGGCGTGGTGATCTGCGCCGACCACGACCCCGAGGCCACCGCCGCGACCGTCCTCAGCCGTGCGGACAAGGCCATGTACGAGGCGAAGCGCGACGGTGGCCGGGGTCTGGTCATCCACTCGTAGGGCCGGCCGCGTCGACCCGGTGGAGCGAGGTCCGCGTCAGCCGACCAGGTCGGGGTCCGACCACCACTGCACGGCGTACTGGCGGCCCGCGGGCTCGACCCGGTAGCCCGCGGCGGGGCGGAAGCCGGGTTCGTTGAAGCAGATGCCCAGCGACAGCACCATCACGTTCTCCGGGCCGAAGGCGTCGTCGACGTCGGGGTTGACGCCGTACAGCTTGGTGACGTCACGGCTGAGCCCGGAGCGGAACGAGGTCCACGGCTGTTTGGGCGACTGGCACTTCAACTCGGTGATGATGACCGGCGCGGTGTCCGCGACGGCGGGGCTGAGCGCGTTGAACACGAGATCGGCGCGAGCCTGGGGGGTCTCGAAAACCGGGACCGCGCCCTCGCCGGTCGGGATGAAGTTGGCCTCCGTCAGGACGTCGAGCGGATTGTTGTTGCGGAGCCGCAGTTTCAGCTCGGCCTGCAACCACAGCGCGAACTGGTTGCGGGCCCAGCCTTCCCAGCCGCCCGCGAACACCGAGAGCGCCTCGATCGTCGGCTGGTCCGCTTGGATCCAGCCGACGAGGGCCTTGATGACGTCGACCGGGCCGATGGTGTTGTAAGCCATGGGTGAACTCCTGGGGAGAGGGAGGAGAGGAAGGGGCGCGGAGCGCGCCGGGGAAGTCGCGCTCCGCGCCCGGGACGACGGGCCGGTGTGGTGGGGGCACCCGGGCTGTCGAGCGGGGCGGGTCGTGGGCGCCACCGGACCTCGACCCCGTCGTCCTCCGCGATGCGCCGGAGGGGCGTCCGGGCGCACGGGTCATCGGGGACCGGGGAGAGGTCCGGTCACCGGTGCGGTCAGGCGGCGACCGGCTGCATGCCGGTGCTGATCGACCACGTGTTGTCCGCCTGCAGCACCGCGGTCATGTCGAAGCCCGCGTTGTACTGCAGCTCGACGGAGTTGCTGATCTGCTCGATGTCGAGCACCTCGCCGTGGACGTAGGTGCCCGCGGTGAGCCAGTAACTGGGGTGCGGGGTGAAGACGAGGTTCTCGTTGGGCTGCGCCTGCACCGCGAACACGCCGGAGTTCGACATGCCGATGCCGACCGCCGCGCCGTCCGCCGGCACCGTCGGCAGTTCCCGGACGTAGAGGCTGCCGAGCTCCGGGACGCCGAACGCCTTTCCTGGCACGAACCGGTGCGCGCCGTCGGTGTAGTCGAACAGGATCTGGTTCGCGGTGAGGTCCTGCGGGTTGGCCCGGCGGACCTCCTGCGCGCGGAACCGCGTGCCCGGCTTCAACGAGCCCGTGTAGGACCAGACGAAGCAGTAGTCGAGGGTCCACTCGAAGGTCACGGTGGTGTTCGGCCACGCCGGCGCGGTCAGCCAGGCGAGCGACATGGCGTTGCGCACGCCGAGGTCCACGGGCTGCTGGTACACGCAGAGGTCTTGGAACTGGGTAGATTCATTGCGGACCGTCAGGGAGTACTGGGTTGGCATGGCAGCACAACTCCTTCACGAGGAGACGATTCGGATAAATTCGAACCACGGCGCGGAATAGTCGGCGCAGTGCGATCGGTCGCGGGCCGGTCGATCCCACCGCGTTCCTCCGGGCTCGGAACGGTCGGCCGATCAACGCATTCGGAAACTTTTCGATTCACTTTGCCGGTCCGTCCGACAAAACCAGTACACGCCGGCGAACGCAGGGCGTCAAGCGACCGGCCTTCACCCGATACGTCGACGTCGCATTCACCTGACTTGGCCACCGGAAGCGCCGGGCGCGCCTTTTCGCAACGTGAAAACGCCGGGCGATCCGTAACGAAAGTCGCGCGAATTGAATTGCCAGCAGTGTCGGAAGGAGTTCGCCGCGCGGAGCACCGGAAGGCCCCGTCGGTACTGCTCGTCGGCGTGCCGGCAGCGCGCGTTCCGGGCCAGGCGGGTCACCGAGCGGTCGGCCGTGGCGCTGCCCGGTCAGGTGGAGGCGCTCGCGGTCGAGCTCCGGGACAACGCCGAGGTCATCCGCTTCCTGGCGCGCGGCTGGACCCCGGTGGAGCCCGGGACGTCCCTGAGCGACCTGATCGAGGCCACCGCTGACCTCGCGGAGCGGTTACGGGAACTGGGCGGTCGCCTGGCCGACGCGCCGTCCGGGCACGGGTGACGCAACGCGCGACGCAACCCCGTGAGCGGGACCGCCCGCGAGTGACCCCCGAAGGCCTGGCGACGACCGTTGGAGGACGCGGGCGCTACCCGGTCCGGTCCCCGAGCCCGAGGTCGGCCGGTGCGCCCGGGCAGGACGGGCAGGTCGGGCGAGAGGTCCGACCAGGGTCGTCCGCGCCCGGCGGCTGTCGAGCAAGCCCCACCACAGGCCTGTGACCAGCCACTTCAACGCCACCCCAGTTTTCCGCAAGCGCCCGCGGGCATGCTCGGGCTTGCCGGGCGGACGTCAGGGGAGCGTTCGACCGGAGGCGGAGCCGGTCGAGGCACGGCGGCCCCCAGACCGCCTGCCTCCCGGCTCCGTCCCGTTCGCCCACGGGCCGCGCGGCGGTCCGGTCGTCAAGCCGGCAGCCCGGCCCAGACCTCCGCCGCGACGACCCGCACCGCGGCACAGGCGTCCTCGACCGCGGCGCCGGTCGGCAGGGCCACGGTGACGAGCGCGAGTTCGCTCAACCCGTCCCCGAACGGGATGTGGGTCGTCTCCGCGCCGCACAGCACGAGCGAGGACGTGGTCAACCCCGACATCACGGTGGGTCGTCCGGCGATGTCCTCGATCTTGCTGTTCCCGCCGTTCGGTTCGGTCGGCACGCCCACCGAGTACGTGACCCGCACCCTGGGCGGTGTCGTCGTGCCGTCCGCGCTCCACCGGCACTGGTGGCCCGCCGGGTAGGCCCAGGCCCGCGAACCCGCCAGCCCGGGCAGCCGCCCGACCGTCGCGTCCGACAGCCCGCGGCACGCGTGCACCGGCCCGAGGGACTTCGCCGCGAACCGCCGGTGCTCCACGTCGCCCGCGAGCACGCGGTCCGCGACGGCGCGCACCACGACGTCGGCGACCTCGCACAGCCGGGTCGCGGCCACGTCCTCGTCCGAGTGGTTCTCGACGGTCACGTTCAGCGCCACCAGGTCCGCGAACACCAGGCCGCGCTGGCACTGCACGTCGCCGCCCCGGATCTCCACGATCCGCAGTTCCTTGTACGGCACCAAGGGCCCGTCGAACACGGCCTCGTGCAGCACCCGGTCGAGGCCGCCCGCCAGCACGTCGAGCACCGCGCCGCCCGTGGACACCTTGAGCAGGCAGTGGTCGAAGGACTCGACCGGCGCCACCGAAGCCTCGCCGAACGCGGCCAGGTCCGCCGGCTCCACCTGCCCGCACGGGTCGACCGACGCCAGGTCGCCGAGCAGCACCTCGGCGGTGCGCGGGGGAGGTTCGGGGAACGTCGGGTCCGGCACCGGCACGGCGGTCCCGGTCACGGTGGCGCCGCACCCGACGAGCAGTGCCGATAACAGGACGACGCCAAGCGCTCTCGCCATGGCGGAAGGGTAGGCGACGATCACCCTCGCACGACACGGTTTCACCCCACCGCCTGCGGTTCGAGCCACCCGCGATCAGCCGACCGGAGGCCGCGGCTCGGACGTTCGCCGCCACCGGATCCCGTTGGGCGACACCGGTTTCGAGCACCGCGGCGACATCCCCCGCCACGCCGGTCACGAGTTCGGACTCGACGCGGACCTCCGGCCGATCCGCGCCGCCGCGCCCGGCCGCGTGAAGCCCGCGGCGCCGACCCGAGGCACGCTCACCTGTTTGCCGCCGGCGTGATCAGGGCATTCGGAACTGTCCCGCTCACGCGACCGGAGGTACGAGGTGTCACCCTCGGCAGGCGAGAACGTGCTGGCCGACCGCTACCGGCTGATCGAGCCGATCGGGATCGGCGGCATGGCCGAAGTGCACCGGGCCTGGGACACCGTGCTGCGGCGGCACGTCGCGGTGAAGCTGGTGCAGCCCGGTTTCGACCCGGAGGCCGCCCGGCGGTTCGACAACGAGGTCCACCTCCTGGCCGGGCTCACGCACCCCGCGCTGGTGTCGGTCTACGACGCCGACACCACGGCGCCGACGCCGTTCGTCGTGCTGCGGTTGGTCGAGGGCCGGACCCTGCACGACCGCCTGCTCCTCGGGCCGCTGCCGCTGGACGAGGTGCGCCGGCTGGGCGCCCGGCTGGCCGACGCGTTGGCGCACGTGCACGCGCACGGCCTCGTGCACCGCGACGTGAAGCCGGCGAACATCCTGCTCGACCACGAGGACGACGCCTACCTGGCGGACTTCGGCCTGGCCCACCTGACCGGCGCCACCCGGCTGACCCGGACCGACCAGCTCGTCGGCACCGCCGCGTACCTCGCGCCCGAGCAGGTGCTCGGCCAGGAGATCGACCACCCGGCCGACGTCTACGCCCTGGGGCTGGTGCTCCTGGAGTGCCTGACGGGTCGGCGCGAGTACGAGGGCGGTGAGGTGGAGGCCGCGGTCGCCCGGCTGCACCGACCTCCGGTGATCCCCGAAGACCTGCCCGCCGACGTCCGCGACCTGGTGGCGCGGATGACCACCGCCGCACCGGACGACCGGCCCACCGCGCACGACTGCGCGCGGGTCCTGGCGGGCGCGGTCGTCCTACCGCCCGACGTCGGGGCCGAGGCGGACACCGAAGAACTCCCGCGCGCGGTGACGCGCCCCTCGTGGCGGGTGCTCGTCGCCTCGGCGGGCGCGCTGGTCGGCGCGTTCACGATCACGATGGCCGCGCTCCCGGGCGACCGACCGGCGGACGACCCGCCGCCCGGGCCCACGACGCGGCAGGCGGCGCCCGCGACGGCGGGCTCGTCGGACGTGCCGCGGGACCAGGCCGAGCCCCGGTTCATCGTCACACCGCAGGCCACGGGCGCCGCGCCGTCGACCACTCCCCCGCCGACGACGGCCCCGGCCGCCAACCCGCCGGCCGGGAACCCGGCGCAACCCGCGGCCGGGCCGACCGACGACACCGCGGAGCCCGTCGTCACCACCACCGCCCCGCCGACCTCGGCCCCGCCGACCACCACGTCCCCGAGCCCGGACCCCGAACCGGAACCGTCGGTCCAGCCGACCGAGACGGGAGCTGACGGCGTGCCCGGCGAGGAATGAGCAGTGGTCGCGACTCTGGGTCATCGCTTGCGTGCGGACCGTGTCAACTCCTGAGAACTCGCCGGGTCCGGCCGAGCGGCCGGCGCGGCGCTGGGCGTTGCCGACCACCTGAGCCAGGGGCCGAGTCGGTCGGCGCCGACCCGCGCCGGACCCTGCGGCTGCCGGCCACGCGCGGCGTCTTCGCCGAGGGCGTCCCGGTGACGTGAGGACGTCCCGGCTCAGGGGTGCACGCCCGGCCCGTGGTCGCCCTCTTCGGCGTGCGCGAGAGGGGTCGGGCTGAGCGTGGTCTCGTCCTCACCCTCCTCCAGCAGCGTGGCCGCCGGGCCGACCACCCGCGGGTCCGGCTCGCCGACCACCTCGGGGTCCTTGTCGGTGTAGTCGACGCGCGCCAGCACGCTGCGCATGGCCTCGAGCCGGGCCCGCTTCTTGTCGTTGCTCTTCACCACGGTCCACGGCGCGGCGTGGGTGTCGGTGGCCCGGAACATGGCCACCTTCGCCGCGGTGTAGGCGTCCCACCGGTCGAGCGACCTGATGTCGTTCGGGCTGAGCTTCCACTGCCGGACCGGGTCGACCTGCCGGATCAAGAACCGCGTCCGCTGCTCCGCCCGTGACACCGAGAACCACAGCTTGACCAGCGCGATCCCGTCGTCCACCAGCATCCGCTCGAACGTCGGCGCCTGCCGCATGAAGCGCTCGTACTGCTCGTCGGTGCAGTAGCCCATCACCCGCTCGACGCCGGCGCGGTTGTACCAGGACCGGTCGAACAGCACGATCTCCCCCGCGGTCGGCAGGTGGGCGACGTACCGCTGGAAGTACCACTCGCCCTGCTCGCGCTCCGTCGGCTTGCTCAACGCCACCACCCGCGCCCCGCGCGGGTTGAGGTGCTCGGTGAACCGCTTGATGGTGCCGCCCTTGCCCGCCGCGTCACGTCCCTCGAACACGACGACCATCCGCGCGCCCGTGTCCTTGATCCAGTACTGCAGCTTGAGCAGCTCGATCTGGAGCAGGCGCTTGGACAGCTCGTACTCCTCGCGCGTCAGCCGCGTCGGGTACGGGTAGTTCTCCCGCCAGGTGTCGATCTCCGTGCCGTCGGGGTGCCGCAGCACGGGGTCGTCGCCGTCCTCGTAGTCCACCACGAGGTCGTCCACGCGCAGGCCGGGGAAGAGGTCGCCGAGGTCGAGCACGCTGTCCACCGGTTCGGCGTACCCGGCGGCGGTTCGCCGAAACCTGCCGGTCACGCGGGTCGCGCCGCAGGAGCGCGACCCGCGTGGGCGTTACAGCAGCGTGGCGATCTGAGCGGCGACCAGGTCGATCCGGACGCCCTGGTTCGGGCAGCCGCCGTAGTGGTGCAGGCCGATCACCTTGTGCGTGCTCCGGGACAGCACCGGGGAGCCCGACGAGCCGCCCTCGGTGTCGCACCGGTAGGCGATGTCGGACTGCGACGAGCTGCCGTTCACCCGGACGGCGGACACGGCGCAGTAGCCGCCGCCGTTCTGGTCGTCACGCAGGGAGAGCTTCTTGAGCTTGCCCGCCGGGTGGCCGACGATGTACATCTCCTCGCCGACCGCCGGCACCCGCGCGTCCAGCTCCAGGTAGCCGAACGACGCCAGCGACGCGAAGTTCGTGACGCTGAACAGCGTGTAGTCCAACGCCGCGCTGGTCTTGAGCACCGACGACACCAGCACCTTCGTGACGGTCGCGCTGGCCGTGCCGCCGCAGGTCGGGCACTGGTAGTTGAACCACACCTCGATCCCGGTGCCACTGGTGAAGCAGTGGTTGTTGGTCAGCATCCGGTTGTTCGCGCCGACCCGCCACGCCGTGCACAGCGAGCCGCCGTTGCGCAGGAGCTTCGCCACCGCCTTGGTCCGGCCGAACTCGGTGGGGTTGCTCGTCTGGTAGCAGACGGCGTCGCGGTAGTCGTTCGTGCCGCAGATGCTCTTGGGCGCCAGGTCCGCCGCCGCGGCCAGCTCGGCGTCGGTGTACCCGCGGGTGATCTTGTCGAGCCGCACCCGGCTGGCCGGGTGCGCCGGTCCGCCGTCCCGGCCGCGCAGGCTGATCACGGCCCGGTCGCCGGTGACCGACATGGCCCAGAAGCCGGTGCCGTCCACGGTGGCGGTGCCCGACGCCGCGACGTCGGCGGTGTAGCGGTAGGACTCGGCGCCCGCCGGGTCGGACACCGTGAGCACGTCGCCCGCGACCAGGCGCAGGCCGGTGAAGTGGGTCTTGAGGTACCACGAGCCGGGTCGTTCGAGGGTCGTGGTCTGGTTCCGGCCGCCGAGGACGGTCGAGACGAGCTCGTCCTCACCGACCTTCTGGGTCTGTTCGACGAGGTCAGGCGCCGGCGCCGCGGTCGCGATCCCGCTTGTCAGCGGGATCACGAGGAGGGCGGCAGCGAGGAGTTGCAGGGTTCTCCGCACTGGTTCACCTCACATCTGGAGCAGGGATGGGTGACACCTCGATGCTGCTCCTCGGAACGTGGGGTGTCAGCCCTCCGAAGGTCGGGTAAAGCGCAATGTCCACTTAGGACAGTGCGGAGCAATCGGGGGTCGGCCGATCCATCGCGGGGGCGGATGTTGACCGTCCTCTGTGGACTCTACGAGCCGCGCCTACCGACGGGTAACATATCGTCGGCATATCGAGAACCGCATACGTGCCGGCAACGCCGCGCCGTCTTGACTGACGGCATGACCGACAGCGAACCGGCACGGACGGCGGCCCGTCACACCCGATCGCCGGTGTCCTGGTCCTCGTCGGCCGGTCCGACGACGGGGATCACGGTGTACGGCTGCGAGCCGGACGAGGCCGCCCTGTTCCGGGAGCTGGCGCCCCGCTTCGGCGTCGTGCCGACCATCACCCCCGACCCGGTTTCCACTGCCACCGTCGCACTGGCTTCCGGGAACCGCTGCGTCAGCGTCGGGCACAAGACCCGGATCACGAATCCCACGCTGCTCGCGCTCAGCCGGGCCGGCGTGGAGTACGTCTCCACCAGGAGCATCGGGTACGACCACCTCGACGTCGACTACGCCGAACGCGTCGGCATCACCGTCGGGAACGTCGCCTACTCGCCCGACAGCGTCGCCGACTACACGGTGATGCTGATGCTGATGGTGCTGCGGAACGCGAAGTCCCTCATCAGGCGTGCCGACGCCCACGACTACCGGTTGCCCGACGTGCGCGGGAAGGAACTGCGCGACCTGACCGTCGGGGTGGTCGGCACCGGCCGCATCGGCGCCGCCGTCATCGATCGGCTGTGGGGCTTCGGCTGCCAGAAGCTGGCTTACGACATCCGGCCCCGGACCTCCGCCGACTACGTGCCCCTCGACGAACTGCTCCAGCAGAGCGACATCGTCACGCTCCACACCCCGCTCACCGCCGACACGCACCACCTGTTGGACCGCCGGCGCATCGGGCAGATGAAGCACGGCGCGTTCGTCGTCAACACCGGGCGAGGTGGGCTCATCGACACCGAGGCCCTCGTGCCGGCGTTGGCGAGCGGCCGGTTGGGCGGCGCCGCGCTGGACGTCCTCGAAGGAGAGGAAGGGATCTTCTACGCCGACTGCCGCGACCGGCCCCTCGCCGGCACCCCGCTGTCGCGGCTGCAACAACTCCCGAACGTGCTGATCAGCCCGCACACCGCCTACTACACCGACCACGCCTTGAGCGACACGGTGGCGAACTCCCTCGCCGGCTGTCGCGACTTCGACCGCAGAAAGCAGCACTGGATATGAAGATCGGAATCCTGTTCGGCGGCCGCTCCGAGGAGCACGACGTCTCCGTCAAGTCCGCGCGGGAGGTGGCGAAGCACCTCGACCCCGGGAAGTACGAGCCGTACTACGTCGGGATCACGAAGAGCGGCTCCTGGCAGCTCTGCGACGGGCCCGACGCGGACTGGGAGGACGGCGAGTGCCGCCCGGTCGTGCTGTCACCGGACAGCGGCGTGCGCGGGTTGCTCGTGCTGGACGACGGGCAGTACAAGACGATCGGCCTGGACGTGGTGCTGCCCGTCCTGCACGGCAGGCTCGGCGAGGACGGCGCGGTGCAGGGCCTGCTGGAGCTCTCCGGCATCCCCTACGCCGGATGCGACGTCCAGAGCTCGGCCCTGTGCATGGACAAGTCCCTGACCTACCTCGTCGCGCGCGGCGCGGGGGTCGCGACGCCGGACTTCCGGACCGTCCCGGCGGGCGGGCACGTCGACCCGGACCGGCTGACCTATCCCGTCTTCGTGAAGCCCGCCCGTTCGGGATCGTCGTTCGGGGTCGTCAAGGTGACCCGGGGAGAAGACCTGGCGAGCGCGGTGGAGACCGCGAGGCGGTACGACTCGAAGGTGCTGATCGAAGAGGCGGTCGTCGGCAGCGAGGTCGGCTGCGCCATCCTCGGCGACGACGCCGAGCTGATCGCCGGCGAGCCGGACCGGATCGCGCTGTCGCACGGCTTCTTCCGGATCCACCAGGAGAGGGACCCGGAAAGCGGATCCGAGAACTCGACCACGATCGTCCCGGCCGACATCCCGGCCGAGTCGCGCGCGCTCGTCCAGGAGACCGCCAAGGCCGTCTACCGCGCGCTCGGCTGCCGAGGGCTCTCACGCGTGGACATGTTCTTGAAGGAGGACGGCACCGTGGTCCTCAACGAGGTCAACACCCTGCCCGGCCTGACCTCCTACAGCCGGTACCCGAGGATGATGGCGGCCGCCGGGATGTCGCTCGGCGACGTGATCGACCGGGTCGTGTCGTCGGCGCTGGCCGGGAAAGCCCGATGAACGACGACTTCGTCTTCCTGGACGAGTTCGCGCCCGGCATCCGCTGGGACGCCAAGTACGCCACCTGGGACAACTTCACCGGCAAACCGGTGGACGGCTACCTGGCGAACCGGATCGTCGGCACGAGGGCGTTGTGCGCGGCCCTGGAACGCGCGCAGGAGAAGGCCACGACCCTCGGCTTCGGCCTGCTCGTCTGGGACGGCTACCGCCCGCAACGCGCGGTGGACTGCTTCCTGCGCTGGTCACGGCAGCCCGAGGACGGCCGGACGAAGCCGCGGCACTACCCCCGCCTCGATCGCGCCGAGATGGTCGAGAAGGGGTACGTGGCCGCCAGGTCGGGCCACAGCCGGGGCGGCACGGTCGACCTGACGCTCTACGACTCGGCCACCGGCGAACTGGCGCCCATGGGCGGCGACCACGACTTCATGGACCCGGTCTCGCACCACGGCGCACCGGGGATCACGCAGGTCGAGGCGACGAACCGCCGGCACCTCCGTTCGATCATGGAGGACTGCGGTTTCCGCGCCTACGACTACGAGTGGTGGCACTACACCCTCGTCGACGAGCCGTACCCGGACAGCTACTTCGACTTCCCCATCACCGGCTCGACGCCGCTCGACTGCCGGTGCGGGGCGGCACGACGGGTAGCCGCACGCTGATGCGGAGGCCACCGCCGACCCGCGGGGTCAGGGTGAGGACGCCGTCGTGGGCCTGGGCGATGCTCTCGACGATCGCGAGGCCGAGCCCGACACCGGCGTGGTCGCTGCGCGCGCGTCGGGTGCCGCGCTGGAACGGTTCGGTGAAGGTCCTGATCAGCTGCGGCGTGAGCTGCTCACCGGTGTTCTCGACCGTGAGCACCGCCTTCTTGGCCTCGACGGCGGTCGTGACCCACACGGTGCCCTGGTCGGGCAGGTTGTGGACGATCGCGTTGTGCACCAGGTTCGTCGTCAGCTGCAGCAGCAGCGCGTGCGAGCCGGTGGTGGGGGTCAGGTCGCCGGAGGTCTCGATGGTGAGGCCGCGCCGCTCCGCGAGCGGGAGGAGCGTTTCGGCGGCCTCCTCCGCGATGAGCGACAGGTCGACGTGCTCCCGGTTGAAGGTCCGCTGGTTGGCGCGGCTGAGCAGGAGCAGCGCCTCGGTGAGGTCGATGGCCCGGCTGTTGACGAAGCGCAGGCGTTCGACGAGTTCGCCGGCGTCGCGGTCCGGGTCGTCGCGGGCGACGTCGAGGAGCGTCTGGGTGATCGCCAGCGGGGTGCGCAGCTCGTGGGACGCGTTGGCGGCGAACCGCCGCTGTTCGCCGTCGTGCGCTTCGAGCCGCGCGAGCATGGTGTCGAAGGCGTCGGCGAGTTCGCGGAACTCGTCCTGGCGGCCTTCCAGCGCGATCCGGTGGGAGAGCGATCCCGCCGCGGCCAGGCGGGTGGCGTGGGTGATGCGGGTCAGGGGCGCGAGCATGCTGCCGGCCAGCAGCCACCCGCCCAAGAGGCCGAACACCAGCAGGACCGCCATCGCCAGGCCCGCCTTCGGCACGAAGGCCGCCTCCAGGGCGGCGCGGTCGGGCACCACCGGGCCCGGCCGCCAACTCCCCGGAGGCTCGGGGTGGACGATGACCTCGGGCACGTAGCGCAGCAGGAACACCCACACGACCGCGAGCAGCGAGCCACCCGCGAGCATGAGGAACCCGGCGTAGCTGAGGGTGAGCTTGAGGCGGACGCTCAACCCCGGCTGCCTATCCACGGTCGCGTCCCCCGCGACCGGCGCCGGACGCCGGGTCGATGCGGTAGCCGACGCCGGGCACGGTCGCGATGACCCACGGTTCGCCGAGGCGCTTGCGCAGTGCCGAGACCGTGATGCGCACGGCGTTGGTGAAGGGGTCGGCGTTCTCGTCCCACGCCCGTTCCAGCAGCGCCTCGGCGCTGACGACACCGCCCTCGGCGGCCACGAGGACTTCGAGCACGGCGAACTGCTTCCTGGTCAGCGCGACGTACCGGCCGTCCCGGTAGACCTCGCGGCGGAACGGGTCCAGCCGCAGCCCCGCGATCTCGCGCACGGGCGGCCTGCTGTGCGCGCGCCGGCGGTCGAGCGCCCGGAGCCTGAGCACGAGCTCCTTGAGCTCGAACGGCTTGGTGAGGTAGTCGTCCGCGCCGAGCTCGAACCCGGAGGCCTTGTCGTCGAGCCGGTCGGCGGCGGTGAGCATCAGGATCGGCATGCCGCTGCCGGACGCGACGATGCTCTCGGCGACCTCGTCACCGGAGGGCCCGGGGATGTCGCGGTCGAGCACGGCGATGTCGTAGGAGTTGACGCCCAACAGCTCCAGCGCGGTGTCGCCGTCACCGGCGATGTCGGCGGCGATCGCTTCCAGGCGCAGCCCGTCGCGGATCGCCTCGGCCAGGTAGGGCTCGTCCTCGACGACCAAGACACGCATGCTTGCGATGCTACGGTCGGGTGCATATCGCGGGCATATCGAAAAGCTCGAACGCGCCCGCAACACCGCGTCGCCTTGATTGGGGGCATGCGCCACCTCGAATCAGCACGCACCGCGACCCGATTGCCCGCGTCACCCGCCGACCTGCGCGCCCACGGCGCCGTCCCCGACCCCGTGCCGGTCTTCGACCAGGACGTTCCGGCCGTGGCCAACCTCGATCCCGACCTGCTCGCCGCGCTGCGCCGCGCCGCGACCGACGCCGCGGCCGACGGGATCGAGTTCTCGGTGAATGGCGGTTGGCGTTCCCCGGAATACCAGGAGCGGCTATTCGACGAGGCGGTCGCGAAGCACGGCTCGGAAATGGCGGCCGCCCGCTGGGTGGCCACTCCCGAGACGTCCGCCCACGTGTCGGGGAACGCGGTCGACATCGGCCCGGCCGCGGCCAGGGCGTGGCTCGCCGAGCACGGCGCCCGGTACGGGCTGTGCCGGATCTACCGCAACGAACCGTGGCACTTCGAACTGCGCCCCGAAGCCGTCGTCCACGGCTGCCCTCCGCTGTACGCCGACCCGTCGCACGATCCCCGGATGCGGCGGTGACCGATCCGAGCCCGCGCGGGACGGCCGTCAGTGGCGCAGCCGGCCCGTGATGCCGCGGTCGTCGGTCGCCACGCCCTCGATCCTGGTCGGGTCGACGCTCCACCGGTGGGCCAGCGCCATGACGTCGTGCTCGCCCGGGATCCTCTTCCACCAGGTGTCGTCGTCCGGCGACTCGGGCCGGGTGCCGATGCCGAGCGCGGTCTCGTCCACCGTCACCTCGCCCTCGAACAGCGGCACGCCGCCGCCGTCGAAGTGGTAGGCCCGGCGCACCTCCCCGCCCGAGGCCAGCACCCAGGCGCACGTGCCCGTGGCGCGGTGGGTCTGGAAGAACTGCACGTGCCCGAGCCGATCGCTCAACCCGGCGATCCAGTCCAGGAAACCCGGGCTGGACGCGTCGGGCAGGCCGCGGCCCGGCACCAGCACCCAGGGACCGATCGGCGGAGCGACGAACACCGCGCCGTCGTAGGCGAGGTCGACGCCGTGCGCCCACGTCACCCGCTTGCGCCGGATCAGACCGAGCACGTCGGCCGCGGTCGCCGCGTCCGGCGCGGTGACGGCGAGCCACCAGCACTGGTAGCCGAACGGGACTGCCCGGTCCACGCCCATGCCGAAAGCCACGCCCAATCCTCGCATCCCGCACGCCCCCGCCGCTCCCGTTTACGGCGGCCTCGACGTGTCGGGCCCGTCGCGTTCCCGGGCGGCACGACGTGGCAGGCCGGTATGCTCGGCCCGGCGTCGGAGGGCGCCGCCGGGTCAGCGGGCAGGACTGAGTCCACCTCCACCACCGAAGCGAGTCGCCTCTCGTGACGATCTCTTTCGACCCGGACGCGGACCACGGGTGACGAAGGAGACGTCATGCCCGACCTCCCCGCGCGGCCGAACCTCGACCAGTTGCGGCACCAGGCCCGGGACCTGCTGCGCGACGCCCGACGGGGTGGCGTCGACGCGCTCGCCCGGATCGGGGCGGTGTCCGACCGGGTCGTCCTCGCCTCGGCGCAGCTCGCGATCGCCCGGGAGCACGGGTTCCCGAGCTGGGCCAGGCTCAAGCTGGAGGTCGAGCGCCGCGAGGTGCTCAACCGGCGCGACGCGTCCCGGCTGGCGGACCTGCTGGCCCGGCACCCCGAAACGGCCACCACGAGGATGGAAGGCTGGTCCGACCACCGCAAGGGCGCCGACGTGCTCGGCTACCTGGCCATGCTGCGGCTCGACCACCGCCGCCTCGGCCTGCCGCGCGACCTGCCCGGCTCGGACGTGGCGGCCAGGGCGCTGATCGAGGCGGGCGCGCCGGTCGACGGTCATCCCGGCGACCAGGAGACGCCCCTGATCACCGCCGCCAGCTGTGGTGACGTCGACGTCGCGAGGGTGCTGATCGAGGCGGGCGCGGACCTCGACGCGGTGGCCGCGCCGGACTCCGGCGGCGTGCCCGGCGGCACGGCGGTCGAGCACGCGGCGGTGTTCGGGATGACCGACGTCCTCGACCTCCTGGTCGCCGCCGGCGCCCGGGTCGACGGCCCGGAGATGGCCGCCGCGGCGGGAGACCTGACCGCCTGGCCGCCGGAACGGCTGAGCCCGCAATGCCGATTGCGGTCCCTGGTGTTCGCCGCCGACCACCAACGGCTGGACGTGATCGACCGGCTCGTCGCCGCCGGCACCCCCGTCGACGAGGCCGACGCCGTCTGGCAGCGGATGCCGCTGCACGTCGCGGCGGCCAACGGCAAGCCCGCCGGTGTCCGGCGGATGCTCGACCACGGCGCGGACCCGGCGCTGCGCGACCCCAAGCACCTCCGCACACCGCTGGAGTGGTGCCGGCTCTCGGACGGCGACAGCCCGGGGCACGCCGAAGTCGCCGCCCTGCTCGTGGAACAAATGAAACAAAGGCTGTAACTCAGGCGGGCACAGGACCGGTGGAGTCACGCACGACCAACGTCGTGGACAGCTCCAGGTGCAGGGCTTCGGGCCGGTGCCCGTCGAGCACGCGCATGAGCTGCGTGACCGCGATGCGGCCCATCTCCTGCAACGGCTGGCGGACCGTGGTCAGCGCGGGACGGGTCGCGCGGCTGAGGTCGATGTCGTCGAACCCCGCGACCGAGAGGTCCTCGGGCACCCGGAGCCCGCGGTCGTGCGCGGCCTGGAGCGCGCCGACCGCGAGCTTGTCGTTGAAGCAGACGATCGCGGTCGGCCGGCGCGGCTCGTCCAGCAGGTCGGCCGCGGCGCGCAGCCCCTCGGCCGCGGTGGGCTCCACGTGGTGGACGCGGTGCCGGGCGGGCAGCACGCCCGCCTGGGCCAGCGCGGCGTGGTGGCCCGCCGTGCGCGCGTCGCCCGCCAGCCAGTCCAGGGGTCCGGCGATGACGCCGATGTCGCGGTGGCCCAGGTCGACCAGGTGCGCGGTGAGCGCGCGGGCGCCGGCGAGGTGGGCCGCGGACACCGAGGCGATGTCCGGCGGCGGCGCGGTGCGCGGGTCGACCACGACGAACGGGAAGCCGCGCCGCGCCAGCGCGACGAGCCGGTCGCCGTCCTCCGGCGGCAGGATCAGGATCGCGGCGTCCACGTCCGCGTCGTCGGGCAGCGTGGTCAGCACGTCGTCCTGCTGGGAGGACACGCCCGCGTCGAGGACCATCCGGACGCCGTGCAGCCGCAGCGTCTCGGCGATCGAGGAGACGATCAGGCCGAAGTAGTCGGTCAGCACGTAGGGGCACCGGACGTGCACCGTCCGGGGGCTCCCGGGCGCGTCCGCGCGGCTGCGCGCCATCGCCCGGAGCACGAGTTCGCGCGTGCGCGGCGCCACGTTGACGTGGTCGTTGAGCACCCGGGAGACGGTGGCGATCGAGACGCCCGCCTCCGCGGCGATGTCGCGCACCCGCGCACGCCTGGTCACCTCGGCATCTTAACGGCGACTTGCACCTTGACTTGTCCCACACGTCAAGTGTTCCATCACGAAACACATTTTCCGAGCTTGTTACATTGCTCGAAGGAGAGTGATGAAGAGATCCCGGACGATCGCCCTGACCGCCGCCGCGGCGCTCTCGGTCGGCCTGACCGGCGCCGTGCAGGCGGCCGACCGCGACCCGACCTCGGCCCGGGTGTGGGTCACGACGGTGGATCGGAGCGAGCTGCTCGCCGAACGCCCGTCCGTGGCGTTCCGGACCGGCGCGTCGCCGCACCAGACCATCGTGGTCGACCCCGACGTGACCTACCAGGAGGTCGACGGCTTCGGCGCGTCGATCACCGACTCCTCGGCCGACGTGCTGCACCGGCTCACGCCGGCGGCGCGCGAGGAGACGATGCGCAAGCTGTTCGACCCGGTGCGCGGCATCGGCGTGAGCTTCCTGCGCCAGCCGATCGGCTCGTCGGACTTCACCGCCGAGGCCGAGCACTACACCTACGACGACGTCCCGCCCGGCCGGACCGACTTCGAGCTGCGCCACTTCAGCATCGCCCACGACCAGGCCGAGATCCTGCCGCTGCTGCGCCGGGCGAAGCAGCTCAACCCGGCGTTGAAGGTCATGGGCACGCCCTGGAGCCCGCCGGCGTGGATGAAGACCACGGACTCGCTGGTCGGCGGTCGGTTGAAGGACGACCCCGCCATCTACGACGCCTACGCGCGCTACCTGGTGAAGTTCGTGCAGGCGTACGCCGCCTCCGGTGTGCCGGTGGACTTCCTGTCGTTGCAGAACGAGCCGCAGAACCGGACGCCCGACGCCTACCCGGGCACGGACATGCCGGTGGCGCAGCAGATCAAGGTGATCGAGGCGCTGGGACCGCTGCTGCGCAAGGCGAGCCCGCGCACGAAGATCCTCGCCTACGACCACAACTGGAGCACCCACCCGAACGACGTCGCCGCCACGCCGCCGGGCGAGGACCCGGAAACCGACTACCCGCACCGGATCCTGGCGAGCCCGGCCGCGCGGTGGGTCGCGGGCACCGCGTACCACTGCTACTCGGGCGACCCGGCGGCGCAGACCGCGTTGCACGACGCGTTCCCGGACAAGGGCATCTGGTTCACCGAGTGCTCCGGCTCGCACGGCCCGGGGGACCCGCCCGCGCAGGTCTTCCGCGACACGCTCAAGTGGCACGCGCGCAACGTCGTCATCGGCACCACCCGCAACCGGGCGAAGTCGGCGGTGAACTGGAACATCGCGCTGGACAGCGCGGGCGGGCCGCACAACGGCGGCTGCGGCACGTGCACCGGCCTGGTCACGGTCCACCCGGACGGGACCGTGTCCACCGACGCCGAGTACTACACGATCGGCCACTTGGCGAAGTTCGTGAAGCCGGGCGCGAAGCGCGTCGCCAGCACGTCGTTCGGCACGACGGGCTGGAACGGCCAGATCATGGACGTCGCGTTCCGCAACCCGGACGGCTCCACGGCGTTGGTCGTGCACAACCAGAACGACGAACCGCGCACGTTCGCGGTCGAGTTCGGCGAGCGGATGTTCGAGCACACCCTGCCCGGCGGCGCGCTGGCCACGTTCACCTGGCCGCGTGCCAAGGGTTTCGACCACGGGCTCGACCCGGTCTCCCTGGCCGGCGCCACCGCCACCACCGCGCCGCACGGGCAGGACCCGGCCGCGGCGGTGGACGGCGACGCGTCGACCCGGTGGAGCAGCGGCCAGGCGCAGGAGCCGGGCCAGTACCTCCAGGTCGACCTCGGCCGCGAGGCGAAGTTCCGGCGGGTGGCCATCGACAGCGGTGGCAACCTCGGCGACTACGCCCGCGGCTGGAAACTGTCGGTCAGCGACGACGGCGTCGGTTGGCGGACCCTGGCGTCCGGCGCGGGCGTCGGCCAGTTGACCGCGGTCGACGTGCCGCGCACGCGGGCCCGGTACCTGCGCGTCAGCACCACCGCGTCGGCCGGCAACTGGTGGAGCGTCGCCGACCTCCGCCTGTACCGCTGAGGCCCGCCCGGTCGGGGTCACGCGATCGCGGACCCCGACCGGGCCGCTGGTGTTAGCGTCCGGGTGATCATCCAGGGGGGATGCGCGATGACAGGTCCGGACGACGCGGTGAGCCGCACCGCGGCGGCGCTCGAGTGGTGGGACCGGGTGTCCGCCGAGTTCGACTGGGCCGCGGTCGAGAGCCGGGAGGGCTTCCGCTTCCCCGCCGACTACAAGGAGTTCATGGCCCGGTTCCCGTCCGGGTTGTTCCGGGACGTCGTCAGGCTCCACAACCCGGTCCAGGACCAGCGGTCCCTGGCGGGGTTCGAGGACGACCTCGACCGGATGCTGACCGTGGTGGAGGAGTTGCGGGAGTACGACGACTCCTACGCGCCGTTCCCGGAGCCACGCGGGGTGATCCCGTTCGCCGACGACGTCGCGGGCGGGGCGCTGTTCTGGCTGCCGTGGACCTCCGACCCCGACCACTGGCACGTCGTGCACCTGAGCAGGGGCAACCACTGGACGAGGACGAAGCGGTCGATGACGGCGGTGATGCTCGAGCTCGCGACCAGCCGCAGCGAGCGCAACGTCCTCGGCTGGGACCTCGCCGCGAAGGACCCGGTGTTCGAGCCCTTCGACCAGGACCCGTGACGCGGACGCCGTACCGTGGACCGGGTGAGCACCGCACCGGCAACCGTCACCCTGAGCGACCACTTCGCCCGAACGCTCCCGGAGCTGGCCCTCGCGTGGCAGGCCGAGCACGCTCCCTCGCCGACCCTGCTCGTGCTCAACGAGCGGCTGGCCACCGATCTGGGCCTGGACACCGACTGGCTGCGGAGCCCGGAAGGCCTGCGGCTGCTCGTCGGCGAGCACGTCCCCGACGGCGTCACCCCGGTGGCGCAGGCCTACGCCGGGCACCAGTTCGGCCACTACGCGCCACGGCTCGGCGACGGTCGCGCCCTGCTCCTCGGCGAAGTGGCCCACGCCGACGGCGGCACGCGCGACCTGCACCTCAAGGGCTCCGGGCGCACGCCGTTCGCCCGTGGCGGCGACGGCCTGGCCGTGGTGGGCCCGATGCTGCGCGAGCACGTCGTGAGCGAGGCCATGCACGCCCTCGGGATCCCGACGACCCGTTCGCTGGCCGTGGTGGCGACCGGGCGGGCGGTGCGCCGCGAGACCGTGCTGCCGGGCGCCGTGCTCGCCCGCGTGGCGAGCAGCCACCTGCGCGTCGGCAGCTTCCAGTACGCCCGCGCCACCGGGGACGTCGACCTGCTGCGCCGGCTGGCCGACCACGCGATCGCCCGCCACCACCCCGGGGCCGCGGACGCAGGCAACCGCTACCTCGCCCTGTTCGAGGCGGTGGTCTCGGCGCAGGCGTCGCTGGTGGCGCGGTGGATGCTCGTCGGTTTCATCCACGGCGTCATGAACACCGACAACATGACGATCTCCGGCGAGACCATCGACTACGGGCCCTGCGCGTTCATGGACGCGTTCGACCCGGCCACCGTCTACAGCTCGATCGACCACGCCGGGCGGTACGCCTACGGCAACCAGCCGCGCGTGGCGGAGTGGAACCTCGCCCGGCTCGCCGAGGCGCTGCTGCCGCTGTTCGCCGAGGACGAGGAGCGGGCGGTCGCGTCGGCGGTCGAGGTGCTCGGCACGTTCCGCGGGCGGTACGACGACGCCTGGTCGGCCGGCATGGCGGCGAAGCTCGGCCTCGCCGACACCCCGCCCGCGCCTCTGGTGGACGACCTGCTCACCCTGCTGCGCGACAACCACGTCGACCACACCTCGTTCCACCGGCGCCTGGGCGCGGCGGCCGACGGCGCCACCGCGCCCGCGCGCGAGCTGTTCCTCGACCTGGCCGGGATCGACGCCTGGCTGGCCCGCTGGCGCGCCCTCGGACCCGACGCCGCGGCCATGCGCCGGGTCAACCCGGTCTACGTCCCCCGCAACCACCTGGTGGAGGAGGCGCTCGCCGCCGCGACGGAGGGCGACCCGGTCCCGCTGGGTCGGCTGCTCGACGCGGTGACGTCCCCGTTCGACGAGCGCCCCGGCCTGGAGCGCTACGCCGAACCGGCGCCGGAGCACTTCGCCGCCGCCTACCAGACGTTCTGCGGCACCTGAGCGACCACGTCGCGGACGGCGGCGGCGATGCGCTCGCCGCCGCGAAGCTGCGGCTGGACAACCGGGTCCAGGCCGCGCTGCTCGCCGGCCGGCTGCGGCTGACGCCCGGCGATCAGCCGTCCAGGGGTCAGCGCTTGGGCACGAAGGCGTAGACGCTGGCGGGCGAGCCGGAACCGCGGCGGTTGACCGTGCCGCCGACCAGGACGTGCGCGCCCTGCTCGGGCAGCTCGGCCAGGTTCGCCAGGACCTCCAGGCTGATCCGGTGCTCGCGGTAGAGCAGCTTGGAGACCCGGTACTCGGCGTCGAGCGCGGACTCGGGGCTGAACGTGTCCGTGCCCAGCGCGCCGCGCCGGCCGAGGCGACCGGTGTCGACCAGCCACCGCACGGCCTCCAGCGAGAACCCCGGCTGGTGCATCCGCCCGTCGGCGTCGAAGTTGAAGAACGCCGGGGTGCCCCAGCGCTCCTCCCACCCGGTCCACAGCACGACCGCGGCCTCGTTCGGGATGCGGCCGTGCTGCTTCTCCCACCGCTGCAGGTCGGCGACGCTCACCTCGTGGTCGGCGTCGCGCGCGGCCCGCTCCCGCACGTCGATCTTGACCGCGGGCAGGAACAGGTCCTCCGCGTCGAGCTCGTCGGCGTGCGGCTGGTCGTCGTTGAAGTGCGACGGCGCGCCCCAGTGCGTGCCGGTGTGCTCGCCCTGCTGCACGTACTGGAGGTAGTACCCGTGCTCCGGCACGGTGGTCACGGTGGTGAGGGTGAACGCCGGGTCGCCGGGGTAGACGTTGGTCCGGTCCGGGTCGTTGACGTGCGCCAGGTTCACCAACCGGTAGTCGGCCAGGCCGAGCCTGCCCGAACGACCCGAAGCGCCCGCCGCACCACCGCCCGCGAACATGCCGCCCACCGCTGTCGCCACACCCGCGAGCATCGAGCGTCTCCGCACCGCCGACCACTCCTCCGCCTAGCCGTCACCCGATCCGGGCAACCGTACCGGCTGGGTGATCACCAGAGGATGACCTGGCGGACGGCTTCTCCGGAGGCCAAACGGGTGAACCCGGTGTTGATGTCGTCCAGTGCGAGGCGTCCCGACAGCAGTTCCTGCACGGGCAGCTGCCCGGCCCGGTAGAGGTCGACGAACCGGGGCACGTCGCGCCGCGGCACGCACGAGCCGAGGTAGCTGCCCTTCAGCGTCCGCTCCTCGGCGACCAGGCTCAGCGCGGGCAGCGTGATCGTGCGGTCGGGGTGCGGCAGGCCGACGGTCACCGTGGTGCCGCCCGCGCCGGTCGCCAGGTACGCCTGCTCCAGCACGGCCGCGACGCCGGTGGTGTCGATGACCTTGTCCGCGCCGCCGCCGGTCAGCGAGCGCACCTCCTCCACCGCGTCGGGACCGCCGGCCACGTCGTGGGTCGCGCCGAGGCCGCGCGCCAGCTCGCGCTTGTGCGCCACCACGTCCACCGCGATGATCTGCGACGCGCCGGCCGCCCGTGCGGCGAGCAGCGCGGCGAGCCCGACGCCGCCGAGACCGAACACCGCGACCCGGTCCCCCGGCGTGACGGCCGCGCTGTAGAACGCCGCGCCCGCGCCGGTGAGCACCGCGCAGCCGAACAGGGCGGCGATCTCGAACGGCAGGTCGGCGGGCACGAGCGTGGCGGACTTCTCCGACACCACGGCGTAGTCGGCGAACCCGGACACGCCGAGGTGGTGGTGCGGGCGCGTGCCGTCGGGCAGCCGCAGCCGCCGTCCGCCGCCGAGCAGCGTGCCCGCGCGGTTGGCCGCCGCGCCCGGCTCGCACAGCGCCTGCCGCCCGGACACGCACCGGCGGCACGAACCGCAGGCCGGCACGAACGACAGCACCACCCGGTCGCCGACGGCGAAGTCGGACGCGCCGGGCCCGGTCTCGACCACCTCGCCCGCGGCCTCGTGGCCCAGCAGCATCGGCAGCGGCCGCACCCGGGAACCGTCGATCACCGACAGGTCCGAGTGGCACAGCCCGGTGGCGCCCACCTTGACCAGCAGCTCCCCCTGGCCCGGCGGGTCGAGGTCCAGGTCGAGCACCTCGAGCGGTCCGCCGACCCCGGTCAGCACCGCGCCCCTGGTCTTCACGCGACCACCAGCCCTTCCATCGCGGCGCGCAGGCCGTCCGGGATCGCCACCGGCTTGCGGGTCCCGCGATCGGTGAACACGTGCACGAAGTGCCCTTCGGCGACCACGTCGTCCCGTCCCTCCGGGTAGAAGCCGACCTCGTAGCGGACACTGGAGCGCCCGAGGTGCCCGATCCGCAGGCCCGCGTCCACGGCCTCCGGGAACGCGATGGACGCGCGGTAGTTGCAGTGGGACTCCACGCACAACCCGATCGCCTGCCCGCGGTGGATGTCCAACCCGCCCTCCGCGATCAGCCACGTGTTGATCACGGTGTCCATGAAGGCGTAGTGCACGACGTTGTTCACGTGCCCGTACACGTCGTTGTCGTGCCACCTGGTCGGTATCCGCTGCCAGTGCCGGTACTGCTCGCGCACCAATCCTCCTGAGTCAGTCGAGCATCCGGGTCAGCTCGACCCGGGACCGCACCTCGAGCCTGGCGAAGATGTTGCGCAGGTGGTGCTCGACGGTGCGGTGGCTCAGGAACAGCCGCGCGGCGACCTCGCGGTTGGTCGCGCCCTCGGCGACCAGGCGGGCGATCTGCGCCTGCTGCGGGGTCAGGCCCGCGGTCGGGTCGACGTCGGAGCGGCCCGCGGCCCGGTTGGCGGCGCGGTCGGCGGTCCGGTCGGCCTGGGTCGGGCCGACCGCCTCACCCGCCGCGCGCAGCTCCGCGCGGGCCCGGGCGACCCAGCGGTCGGCGTCGTAGCCCTGGAAGATCTTCACCGCGTCGCGCAACAGGTCCCGCGCGGCGCGCGGCTTGCGGTCGCGCCGCAGCCGGTGGCCGTAGAACAGCTCGGTCTTGGCCAGTTCCATGGCGGTGCCGCTGGCCCGGTGCAGCCGGATCGCCTCGCGGAAGTGGTCCTCGGCGCGCAGGCCGTCGGCGAGCAGGCCGCGGCAGCGGTGCGACAGCGCGAGCCGGGCCGCGCTGCCCGTGGTGCCCGCCCACTTCTCGTACCGGCGCAGCGCGCGGTCCGCGGTGGCGGGCCGGCCGCAGCCGACGGCGGCCTCCACCACGTGCGGCGCGGCCATCACCTTGATGCCGGTGTGCACGCCGCCCGAGCCGGCGGCCATCAGCCGCAGCCGGTCCAGCGCGTCGGCCGGCCGGTCGAGCACGAGGTCCACGCAGGCGAACGCCCACGCGCCGAACGTGCCGGAGCGGCCGAGCCCGCGTTCGGCGATCTGCTCGGCGGCGGCGTCGATGCGGTGCATCGCGGTGTCGGTGTCACCGCGCAGGGCGGCGACCAGCGCGAGGATCGTGAGGTGGTCGACCACGGCGTTGTGCTGGCCGATGGCGGTGGCCGCGTGCACGCCCTCGAACGCGGCGGACAACGCCACCGAGTGCTGGTCCAGCAGCAACGCCGACAACGCGCGGTAGACCAGCGCCCACGGCACCAGCGCGGTCAGGCCGTGCTCGTGCGCCGCGGTGACCGCACTGGTCGCCAGCTCGTGCGCCCTGGACGCGTCGCCGAGGGTGTAGGCCGCCTGGCCGCCCCAGATCTTGGCCTGCGGGTGCGGCACCCGTTCGGCGAGCTCGATCACCGAGCGCAGCACGGGCAGGGCCTCCTCGTGCCGGCCGGCGAACGTGGCGGCCATGCCCGCGAGGTGGTCCAGGGTGATCCGGGTCTCGTCGGGCTCGTCGGGCCGGCGCAGGCTCGCGGCGAACGCGGCGGTCTCGGCGTACCGGGCGTGGTCGCCCGCGATGCTGGCCGCCTCGCCCGCGAAGCCCAGCGCGGTGATGGCCAGCGTGCGGTGCGTGCCCACGAGCTCGCCCGCCGCGTGCAGCAGCCGGCGCACCGCGACGTCCGGCAGGCCGTTGCCCAGGTCGATGCCGCCGCGCAGCAGCTCGGTGCGCGCCCGCAGCTCGCCGCTGTCGGTCAGCCGTGCCGCGGTGCGCAGCGCGACGCGGGCCCGGCGGGGCGCGCCGGAGGCCCAGTGGTCGGTGGCGGCGGCGATCAGGTGGCGCGCCCTGGCGTCCGGGTCGGCGGCGAGCGCGGCGGCGCGGTCGTGGTCGCGGGCGGCGGCCGGGTAGTCGCCGCAGCGGCGGGCGCGGCTCGCGGAGGCTTCCAGGCGTTCGGCGAACGCGTCGCGCACGCCGGGCACGCGGGCGGCCTCGTGCCAGGTGCGGCGCGGTCCGGGCGGCAGGTTCTCGGCCAGCGCGGCGTGCGCGGCGTAGCGCAGGGCCAGCGGGATCGCGGTGCGCAGCGTGGAGCGGACCAGCGGGCCGCCGTCGAGCAGGGCGTCGGCCTCCTCGACCGCGGCCAGGTCGAGGTCGGGCATCCGGGCCAGCGCGTCGGCGTCGACCTCGTCGTCCACCACGGTCAACGCCACCGCGTGCTTGGCCTGCGGCGAGAGGGCGTGGAAGCGGGCGCTGAACCGGGCCCGCAGCGAGCTGTCCTCGGGCAGCTCGTCTGGCGCGGGCGCCGTGCCGCCGAGCTGCTCGGAGGTCAGCGCGCGGGCCAGTTCGGTGAGCGCGAGCGGGTTGCCCCTGGCCAGGTCGGCGACGTCGTCGGCGAGCCCCGGCGCGAGGCCGGGCCGCAGGTCGCGCAGCACGCGCAGGCTGTCGGCGTGGTCGAGCGGGTCCAGCCGGACCCACGGCAGCCCGAGCGGCTCGCCCTCCGTGGCGATCAGCACGGCCACCGGCTCGTCGGCGGCCTCGGCGGCCAGCTCCACGAGCCAGTCGGTGTCCTCCAGGAGGTGGGCGTCGTCCACGCAGAGCAGCACCTGGCGGTCGGTCGTGGCGGCGGACTCCCGAACGGCGGCCAGCATCGCCGTCTTGCCGGCGCCCGGGCCGCCACGCAGGACCAGCGCCCCGCCGTGACCGGCCCGGGCGCGGGCGAGCAACGCGTCGACGGCGACGCGCTGCCGGTCACGTCCGCGCAGCATGTGGCCAGTCTGGCGGGAGGGCGACGTCCGGCGGAAGAGTTGCGGCAGAAATTATCTACCAGTGTTAGTTTTCGCCCCGGGACCGGTGGTTGCACCGATGCGGAGCGCTCACGTAGTGGCGCAAGGTCATCGCTGTCCGTAGTTCCCTGCCAAGCGAGGTGTACACCGACGTGCAACTCCGCAAACTGATCCCCGCGCTGATCCCCGCGCTGGCCCTGTCGCTGGTCGGCGTGACGCCGGCGCACGCCGAGGAGGAGTACCGGCGCGGTCCCGCGCCGACCAACTCCAGCATCGAGGCGTCCCGCGGCCCGTTCGCCACCGCCTCCACCACGGTGTCCTCCTTGTCGGTCACCGGCTTCGGCGGTGGCACGATCTACTACCCGACCAGCACCGCCGAGGGCACCTTCGGCGCGATCGCCATCTCGCCCGGCTTCACCGGCACGCAGTCCAGCATCGACTGGCTGGGCCCGCGCATCGCGTCGCAGGGCTTCGTGGTGTTCACCATCGACACCAACACCATCTACGACCAGCCCGACAGCCGGGCGAGCCAGCTGCTGTCCGCGCTGGACTACCTGACCCAGCGCAGCACGGTGCGCACCCGGATCGACGCGTCCCGGCTGGGCCTGATGGGCCACTCGATGGGTGGTGGCGGCACCATGCGGGCCGCCGAGCAGCGCCCGTCCCTGCAGGCGGCGATCCCGCTGACCGGGTGGCACACCGACAAGACCTGGGGCAGCAACCGGGTGCCGACCCTCGTCGTCGGCGCCGAGAACGACTCGGTCGCGCCGGTGTCGTCGCACTCGATCCCGTTCTACACCTCGCTGCCGTCCACCCTGGACAAGGCGTACCTGGAGCTGAACGGCGCCAGCCACTTCGCGCCCAACACCTCGAACACGACGATCGCGAAGTACAGCATCGCGTGGCTCAAGCGGTTCATCGACAACGACACCCGCTACGAGCAGTTCCTGTGCCCGTCCCCGGCCAACAGCTCGCTGATCTCGGACTACCGGGACACCTGTCCGCACTCGGTCTGACCCACCGATCGCAGACCCGGGCGTGGGGGGGGGGGGGGGGGGGGGGGGGGGGGGGGGGGGGGGGGGGGGGGGGGGGGGGGGGGGGGGGGGGGGGGGGGGGGGGGGGGGGGGGGGGG
>NZ_JBVJVK010000022.1:0-93248 GCF_055603705.1 Actinosynnema sp. NPDC037264
AGCCATCCAACGGCAGAGGACTGATTGCCACACCCCACCAACCCGGGCGTCCGGAACATCGTGTCCCGGACGATCAAGAGCTTATGGAGGACTGACGCCTCAGCTCTGGCAGGGCGCCCCGTTCAGCGTGAACGCGGTCGGCTTCCCGTTGGCGCCGGTCCAGCTGCCGAGGAACCCGAACGACACCGAGCCGCCCGGCGCGATCATGCTGTTCCACCCGGCGTGGCGCACGCTCACCGCCGCGCCGGTCTGGGTGTGGGCGCCGCCCCACAGCTGCGTGATCCGCTGACCGTCGGGGAAGGACCACTCCAGCGTCCACGCGGTGATCGCGGTGGCGCCCCGGTTGGTGATCCGGACCTCGCCCTGGAAACCGCCCTGCCACTGGCTACCGATCGTGTAAGCGACCGCGCACGTCGCCGGCGGCACCGTAGTGGTGGTAGTGGTCGTTGTTGTTGTGGTGGTGGTGGTCGTGGTCGTGGTCGTGCTGGTGGGTCCGCCGATCTTGCTCGGGTCCACCACGCCCCAGTACGCGTCCTTGGCCTGCAACCGCGTGTCGAACAGCAACGGGTGGTCCTTGCGGGTCACCGGGAAGCTGTCCAGCCACGTGTTGTCGTCCGCCAGGCCCCACACCGTCACCGAGCTGATGTGCTGCGAGTACTTCTTGTAGAGCTCGAAGAAGTCCCGGTACCGGTAGGCCTGCGCGAGCAGCACCTCGGCGGGCGGCGTGGGGTAGGACTGGCTGTTGTCGGTGTAGATCGAGACGTCCATCTCGGTGATCTGCTGGTCGATGCCGAGCGGCACGAACTTGGCCAGCATCGCCTCGGTCTCCGCCAACGACGGCCACTGCACGTTGACGTGCATCTGGTGGCCCACCGCGTCGATCGGCACGCCCTCCGCGCGCAGCTTCACGATCAGGTCGTGCAGCTTGTCGCGCTTCGACGGGACGTTGGTGTTGTAGTCGTTGATCACCAGCCGGGCGTTCGGCGCGACCTCGCGGGCCACCCGGAACGCCGTGCGCAGGTAGTCCAACCCGGTGATCTCGAACCACTTGCTGCGGCGCAGGCCGTCGGCCTGGTTCTCGTCGATGACCTCGTTGACCACGTCCCACACCGGGATGTCCGCGCCGAAGTGGCCGACGACGCCGCGGATGTGGGCCTCCAGCCGGGACAGCAGCAGCGCCTTGTTCTCCGGGGTGGCGGTCATGTCGTTGCCCGCCGCGTCCTTGAACACCCACGCCGGGGTCTGCTGGTGCCACACCAGCGTGTGGCCGCGCACGGCCGCGCCGTTGGCCTTCGCCCAGGCGACGAGGGCCTCCGCGTCGGCGAAGCGGAAGGTGCCCTCGGTGGGCTCGGTGGCGTCCCACTTCAACGTGTTGCCGGGCGTGATCGAGTCGAAGTGCTTGGCGAGCAGCTGCCCGTGGTTGTTGAGCAGCTCCGCGTTCCCCACGGCGGCGCCCACGGCGAAGTGGTCGGCCAGCACGTCCTTCACCGACGGGATGTCGGTCTGGATCGGCGGCAGCGGCGTGTAGGAGAGGGAGAAGTCGTCGATGTGCAGGGACGCCGTGGCGCTGCCCAGCTCGACGTACGTGCCGAGGAAGTCGACGTCGGCGGCCAAGGTGTAGCTGCCGCGCAGGTTGACCCAGCCGTCCGCGGTGACCGCGGTGTCGCCCACGACCTGGTCGTAGCTCGGGGTGCCGGCGGTGCGCCGTTCGACGGACAGGCGGGCCTGCGTCGCCGCCTCACCCGCGGCCAGGCGCACCCAGACCGAGAGGTCGTAGCGGATGCCCTTCTGCACCTTCTCCAGCAGGTTCAGCGTCGGACCCTGCCAGCTCTGGGCACGTCCGGTGACCGCGAGGCTGTGCGTGCCGCCGTGGGCCACCGCGGTGCTCGGCGCGACCACCTCGCTCGCCCGGCCCGTCCAACCTTGCGCCGTGCCGTCGTCGAACGTGCTGGAGACGACGACCACGGGTTCGTCGGCGGCTGCTCGGGGGCTCGCGTGCGCCGCCAACGTGACCAGGCCGGCCAGGACCGAGGTCGCGAGCACACCGGCGAGAACTCTCCTCATCGAGAATCCCTCTTCCGTCGGACGCGTTCTGGGAGCGCTCCCAGAACATCTCGCCCGGACTATAGGCAGGCCCGCCGACCCCCGCCCAGCCGCCGTTCAGCCCAAACGCCTTGGTCGGCTCGGAACCTGCGCCGGCACATCGCGCAGCCGCCGGCCCACGGCCCCAGGTCGGTGCTCGACCAGTCCCGGCACCGCTCGAACCGGCCCGGTCGGGGCGCGAACGCGGTGGAGTGCCGCACGTCCTCGGGACGTCATCGCCCGACCGACCACGTCGGCCGCGACCGGTTTCGACCGGTCGCCGGTGGCAAACCAGGGATCGACCGCGCACCGGCCGCCAAGGGGTGGAGGAAGTCGTGTTCATCGACGAGGACGTGCCGATCCCGCTGGACGGGGTCCGCCTGGACGCCCGGCTCTCGATGCCGACCCGCCGCAGCGGCGTGGTGGTGTTCGCGCACGACGGCGGTCCGCACCCCCGAGGCGACCTGCACGTGGCCCGCACGCTCCAGCGGGAGCACCTGGCCACCGTGCTGGTCGACCTGCGCCCGGCCGGTGACCGGCCCGCGGACGTGCCCGTGCTCGCCGGCCGCCTGGCCGCGGTCGTGGACTGGCTCGCCGACCAGCCGGCGACCAGCGGCCACCCGATCGGGTTGTTCGGTGCGGGCGGCGGGGCGGCGGTCGCGCTCCTCGCCGCGGCGGAACGACCGGTCGCCGTGCGCGCCGTGGTCTGCCGGGACGGGCGGGTGGACCTGGCCGGGGACGCGCTGACCCGGGTCCTGGCGCCGACCCTGCTGATCGTCGGCGAGCAGGACGAGGACGGTGCGGCGCTCAACCGGGAGGCCGTGCGGCGGTTGCGCTCCACCGGGCGGCTGGAGGTCGTGCCGGGCGCGGATCACCCGGCCGAGGAGCCCGGTGCGCTGGACCGAGTGACCAGGCTGACCGCGCGGTGGTTCCACCGGCACGTCGGCACCGCACCGGCGATGCCACCGGCCCCCTGAACCGCGCGGGTCGAGGGCACAGCGGGCCTCGGCGAGGCCTCGACCGGCCCGCCGTGCTCGACCACGGCGGGATCACCCCTTCGGCCGTCGCGCCACGCTCGGGTCCGCCGGCGTGGCGTCGTCCTCGAACCGGACGGAGCCCACCACCTCGGTCAGGTTGGCGTAGTCCGCCGGCGGGATCGCGCGCAGCGCGCGCGCCGTGATCTCGTCGCCCCGCTCCCGCGCCGCCAGGACCAGCTCGTCCTTGGTCGCCGGGAAGTCGATCTCCTTCAGGCAGTCCCGCAGCCGTTCGCGAGTGGTGTACGCGGTCATCGCCACCTCCGTGCGTTCCTCGTCCTCGGGCGGTACCCCCGCTCGACCCCCGGAAACGTCGGGCCGGACGTGCCCACTCCCCGGTGCGGTCGTGGTCGGCTCAGCCCATGGTGGCGAGCAGCTCGCGGCACGCCCGTTCGCACGCCCGGCACGCCTCGGCGCACAGGCGGCAGTGCTCGTGCACGTTCGCGTGCGCGCCGCACTCGTCGCCGCACGACTTGCAGGCCATCACGCACGCCTCCAGCAGCGACCGGCTGATGTTCGCGTCGTAGCCGGTGTGCCGGGACAGCACGCGCGCGGTCGTGCCGCAGATGTCCGCGCAGTCCAGGTTCGTGCGCACGCACTTCGTCAGCTCCGCCACCGAGCTCTCGCTCAGGCAGGCGTCGGCGCACGCCGTGCACGCCTCCGCGCACTCGATCAGCGCGTCGATCGTCCTCGCCAGCCTGCGCCGGTCGAGGTTGATCTCCGCCGGGTAGGTCTCCAGCATCGTCGTGGTGCTCACTCGGACCACTCCTCGTCGTCGGTCCCCGTGCTCACCAGGACGTGTACCCGGTCGGGCCGCCGGCAACCGGCCGCGGCCCGGGTCAGGCGGTGATCGTGGCCGCCACGATGCACGTGTCGTCCAGCGGGGTGGCGGGCACCAGGCGCGAGGTCAGCGCCTCGGGCATCTCCGCCGGGTCCAGCTCCGCCACGAACCCCCGGATCTCCTCCATCAGGCGCTCCAGGTCGTCACCGCGGGCGCCGGCGGACGGCCGACGCTCGATCAGGCCGTCGGTGAACATCAGCACCGTGTCGCCGGGCGCCAGGAGCGTCCGCGCCGTCGCGTACACCGCTCCCCGCACCGCGCCCAGGATCGGGCCCATGGGCCGGTCGAGCCGCTGCACGTCGTCCTCCCGCAGCAACAGCGGCGCGGGGTGGCCCGCCTGCGCCCACGACAGCCGGCGCGTGGTCGGCTCGAACCGGCCCACGACCGCCGACGCCAGCGTCACGCCACCGCCGCCGGTCAGCATCCGGTTGAGCACGTCCAGGACGCCGGCCGGGTCCGGGTTGGTGAGCGCGGCCCCGGTCAACGCGTACCGCAGCTTCGCCATCGCCGCCGCGGTCGCCAGGCCGTGGCCGGCCACGTCGCCGATCGCGAGCAGCGTGCTGCCGTCGTCGATCGGGAACGCGTGGTACCAGTCGCCGCCGACCTCGGCCCACTGCTCGGCCGCCAGGTAGCGCACGACCACCCGCATCCCCGGCAGCTCCAGCGGCCGGCTCGGCAACGGCAGCACGGCCGAGCGCAGGTGGTTCGCCACCTGGTGCTCCTGCGCGAACTGCTCGCTGAGGTCGAACACCCGCTTCTCCGCCCGCCGCATCGCGGTCACGTCCTGCAGCACCACGTCCAACCGGACCGGCCTGCCCTGGACGTCCAGCACCGGCTCGCCGATGAACCGCCCGCACCGGATCTGGTCGCCGGCGCGCAGGCGCAGCTCCGAGTCGGCGCCCTCGCCGCGCTCCAGCATCCGCCGCACGGCGTTCTGCAGGATCGGCAGGTCCTCGGCGACCACGGACGCCCGGATCTCGTCCAGCGACATCGGGCCGAGCGCCGGGTCGCGGTCGAAGATGACGTAGAGCTGGTCGGACCAGTCGATCTCGTTGGTCACCAGGTTCCACTCGCCCCAGCCGATGTTGCCCAGGCGCTGCACGCTGCGCAGCCGCTCCAGCTGCAACGGGTCCTCGTGCTCGTGCCAGGCCAGGATCAGGCCGTCGCCGAACTTGCCGATGGTCAACGTGTACCGGCCGTGCTGCGGCAGGCCGGGCGTGTTCTCCTCGTAGTCGAAGATGCTGACCACCTCCCTGACCCCGGTGCGCAGCACCCGGAAGTACGCCGCCCACAGCTCGGTGCCCGCGACCGTCGGGTAGCTGGTGAGGATGCTGCGCCCGACGAGCTGCCGGTACCGGCGGCCGGAGAAGTCGACCGCGTCCGGGCTGGCGGCCTCGAACCGGAAGTCGACCACCTCGCCGTTCGCGTCGTGCACCGCGCCGAGCAGCGCCACCGAGCCCGGCAGCACGTCGAGCAGGTGCTGGACCCACAGCGTCCAGCGGCGGCCCCGCGCCGCGCCGTCGGGACCCTGGAGCGCCAGGAGCGTGGAACCGGCGGCGCCGATCATGACTTCCAGCTCCCACTGCTCCTCGGACGTGAAGTCGTGCTCGTCGGTCCACAGCAGCCCGAACACGCCGACGATGCGGGTCTGGTCCCGGAACGGCAGCCACGCCCGCGACCGCCACACCGTCTCCGGGTCGCCGATCAGGGTGTGCCGCCGGCGGGCGTCCTCCAGGTCGGGCAGCCACTGCGGCAGGCCGCTGCGCACCGACGCGAGGACGCCCGTGCTCAGGCGCAACGGCACCCGTTCCCACTCCAGCCGCACGGTGGCCGGCACGTTCGCGGCGGCCTCCAGCCGCGGCCCGCCGTCGGGTTCGAGCAGGTAGACCAGCACGCCGTCGCAGCCGACGTGCTCGCGGACGAGCTCGGCCAGCTCCTCCGGGTCGGCCGCGGTGCCGATCGCGGCGAGCGCGACCGGCTGCGGCGTGCGTTCGCCCAACGGCGCCGGCGAGGGTTCCGGGATCTCGATCTGCCGCGGGTAGCGCGCGGCGTCGTACAGGCCGTCCCCGGCCGGCGGCGGCAGACCGGGCGCGGGCGGTGGCGGCGGCACGCCGAGCACGCCGGCCGCGATGGCGGCCACTTCGCTGCCCGTCGCCTGCGCCAGCCGCACCATGTCCTCGAACGCCTCGTCGGGACGGCACGACAGCCGTTCGGCCAGGACGCCCTTGGCCTGCTCGACCACGGCCTGCCTGCGCGCAGCGGACCTCAGCCGGTCGATCTCGTCACGCTGCCGGGCGACGAGGTCGGCCAGCGCAGAACCGGTCGGATCCCGCTGCACCGCCATCGCGTCCAGCATCGCCCGCCCACCCCCGCAAGGCCAGCCGAACCGACGCGGAACCACCGTCCGCCACGCCCGGGACCACCGCCCGCCGCGCCCGGGACCGACCACCGCCCGCCACGCCAGGACCGCCGACCGCGACGCCCGGGACCGACCGCGGCCTGGCCACTCGAACGGGTGAGGCGGAGGACACTCCGGATCGGGAACAGCCGATCGCGCCCCGCGCGTTGTACGGACTGGTCGGTGCGGTCCGTGTCCCCCGGGCCTCACTCATCGCCTTCGCGGAACACCGTTCGGCTGGAGCCGCGTCGAGCCACTCGCCGAGAGGCGACCGCCGCGCCGACCCTCGAACCAGCCTCCGGCCGCTGCTCTCCCCCAGCACGGCCGGAGGCTGCCCCAACCGGCCCGTCGCTCGCGGATCCCGCAGGGCCGGCCGGTTTCCGTTCGCGCCACTCCGCCCGCCGGCGCCCTGTGGCGCACGTCACGCCGCCGTGCTGTCACAGGACCGGGGTCACCGGTGCCTTATGCGCGTCAGCACAAGGCAACAGAACGGAACGACATCGTGAGCAAGATCTGGTTCGTCACCGGTTCGTCGCGCGGCCTGGGCCGCAACTTCGCGGAGGCCGCCCTGTCGCGCGGCGACAAGGTGGTCGCGACCGCCCGCAACGCCGCGACCCTCGACGACCTCGTCGCCACCTACGGCGACGCGGTCCTCCCCCTGGAGATGGACGTGACCGACAAGGCCGCCGTCTTCGAGGGCGTGAAGCGGGCGAACGAGCACTTCGGCCGCCTCGACGTCATCGTGAACAACGCGGGCTACGCCCAGGTCGGCGCGATCGAGGAGCTGACCGAGCGGGAACTGCGCGACCAGTTGGAGACCAACCTGTTCGGCGCGGTGTGGGTCGTCCAGGCCGCGCTGCCCTACCTGCGGGAGCAGGGCTCGGGGCACATCGTCCAGTTGTCCTCGGCGGCCGGGCTCGTCGCGATGCCGCTCGGCGGCGCGTACCACATGTCCAAGTGGGCGGTCGAGGGCTTCAACGAGGCCCTCGCCCAGGAGGTCGCCGAGTTCGGCATCAAGGTGACCGTGATCGAGCCCGGCGGCTTCGCCACCAGGAACGGCAAGAACCCCGACCCCTTGGACAACGGGCACATGGCCGAGACCAGCCCGGTCTACGACGGCCTGCGCCGGCGGCTCGCCGGGCTCGTGGCGAAGCAACCCGCCGGCGACCCGGCCGCCGCCGCCCAGGCGTTGCTCAAGATCGTCGACCTCGACCAGCCACCCCTGCGGGTGCTCTTCGGCCAGGGCTTCTACCCGCTGATCCAGCAGGCCTACGCGGCCCGGCTGAAGATGTGGGAGGACTGGCAGGACCTGTCGGCCGAGGCGCACGGCCACCGCGCCGTCGAGGCGCCCTCGGCGGGAGCCTGACCGACCCCGCCCGACGCCGGTGGGTCATCCGTGACGGCGGTCCGGGGGCTGACGAGCACCCGGGGCCGCACGTCGTGGGACGGGGTCACGTACTGGGACCGCACGCCGACTGGGCCGGCCACCCGTCCGTCCACTTCGGACGGGCCTGCCGCATCGCTACCGGCCTGCCTCCGCCGACCGCTGCGCGAGCTTCGCCTCCACCGTGGCCACCAGGTCCGGGATCGTGTGCCACTGGCTCACCTCGTGCTCGCTGATCCGGACACCCACCTCCTCGCCGACGGCCTCGATCAGCTCGACCACGGTCAGCGAGTCGATGTCCAGGTCGGCCAGGGTCGCCTCGGGGGTCATGTCCTCCGGGCGGATCTTGAACTGCCCCACCAGGATGGTCCCCACGATCGCCTGGGCGGAACTCATGCCGTCTCTCCCTCTGTCCTCAACGGGTAGTCACCGGTCTTCGCCACGCTCTGGAGCACCTCGCGGACCCGGTCGAGGTAGCCGGCGACGCTCGCGTCCGCCGTCGCCGTGGCCGGGTAGCGGGCGGTCAGCCACAACCCCTCGTCGGTGCGGTGGGCCCAGAGGTTCACCTTGCTGCCGCTGGTGCTCATCCGGATCAGGGGCCGGGCGTCCCACTCCGGCCAGTGCCGGATGCCCGGCACCACCCGCATGTCGGCGAAGGAGACGAACGGGAACACCTCGGGCATCCGGCGCTCGAATTCCCGTTCGAGGCCGAGGAGTTCCGCGATCCTCGCGATCGGCACGCGGCTGAGGCGCAGCGCGTTCCTCGCGGACTCGTGCGCGGCGGGCACCACGTCGAGGAAGCCGTCCGCCGCGCCGAGGTCGACCTCGACCGGGCCCACGCCGATGTACCACCCCATCGACCGCAGCCACTCCCGCCTGGTGCGGGTGGTCGCCGGCATCACCGTCCGGTAGACCGGCTCGCCCGTGACCTGGTGGGCGACGACCGCGAGGGCGCAGAGCAGCCCGGCGAGGAACCCGCCGCCCGCGTCGCGGCACGCCTCCTCGACCGCGTCGGCCTCCAGCGCGTCCAGCAGCAGCACGTCCTGCTTCGTGTGCGGCAGCACGTCGCCGTCCGCGACACCGAGGTCGAGCGGGAACCGCAGCAGCCGGTCACCACCGGCCTCGATGAACCGGGCCCACTCCCGGACGGCCGGGTGGTCGGCGTCGACCTCGCGGGCGGCGGCCCGCTCCGCCACGCCGTAGTCCACGTAGCTGCCGACCCCGTGGTGCTCGACCGGGCGCCCGGCGGCCACGGCGGCGTACAGGTCCTGCCACTCCCCGACGGCGGTCATGATGGAGAGCCCGTCGGTGTGCGCGTGGTCCATCCCCACGACGACCGTGGTGGAATCCGCGCGCTCCACGGTCTCCACCACGTAGCTGGGCCAGCTGAACGCGCCCGTCGCGTCGTCGATGCGCTGCTGGAGGCAGGCGCGGAGGTCGTCGTCGCTCGCGAAGTCGCCGACGACCACGTCCTGGACGGACACCGCGGCGGGGTCGACGGTGACGCGCTCCGCCTTGGCCCCCACCACGTGGAACCCGCTGCGCAACGTCTCGTGCCGCTCCACCCACGTGCGCACCGTCTCGCGGAACGCCTCGACGTCCAGCGGCCCGGCCAGCTCGAACCTGAACCCCATCCAGTGCGGGACCCAGGCGCCGCGCTCGGCGAGCGAGGAGACGAACCTCAGGTGCCATTCCTGGTTGTAGGACAGGGGTGTGCCGCGCTCGACCGACCGTGCCGCTTCCCGAAAGGGCGCATCATCCAGCGACCACTCCCTGAGCCGACCAGGACGCACGCGGTACTCAGAGAGCGTCGTCATCAGCATGCCCTTGATCAGCTCCCTTTGGTGGCCGGTGAAGGGCACAGCCTTCACCCTGGGCCCGCGGGCGTCGATCCCTCGTGAGCGTGACGGGCTTGCACTTTCGAGTGATCACGATCGGTGACGTCGACCGCCCCGCAGGCGCCGCACGACGTGCCGGGCATCAGGGCCGACGCCGCGCAAGGTGGCCGAAGCCAAGGTGCGCTGCCATTCCAGGCCCACGTAGCCCAGTCCTTGGTGCTTTGTGGACAGTCCATCACGGTGCAGTGGCCGACCGTCGGGGTCCAGCGCCCCCATCGCCTCCAGGTATCCCAGGCCGGGCCGGTAGCCGGTGGCCGGCACGATCGCGTCCACCGGCTCGCGGCGGCCGTCGGCCCACGTGACCGTGCCGCCGTCCAGACCGGTGAACACCGGCCTGCGGTCCGGGCGCCCGGCCTCGATCGCGGCCCGGTAGGCGCCGGCGTCCAGCACCGGCGTGGAGAACTGCGGAGGCAGCCACCGCCCGATCGGCGCGCGGTCCACCCCCGTCACCCGCCACCACCAGTGCACGTCGCGCCCGAGTGGGCGCTGCGGCACGAACTTCACCGGCTGCCGGCTCGCCACCGTGACCCGTGCGCGGGACGCCAGCTCGACCGCGATCTGCACCGCGGAGTTCCCCGCGCCGACCACCACGACCCGCTTGCCCTCGAACGGCGCCGGATCGCGGTACTCCGCCGCGTGCACGACCGGCCCGGTGAACCGGTCCAACCCCGGCAGCGCCGGCCGGTGGGGCGTGCCGAAGCCGCCGGTCGCCGCGAGCACCCGGGCCGCGCCGAGCCGCCGACCGTCCGCGAGCAGCACCTCGAACCCGCCGTCACCCGCCACGACCTTCGCCACCCGGCACCCCGTGCGGACGTCGACCTGGAGCCACTCCGCGTACCGGGCGAGGTAGTCGACCACCTCGTCCCGGTGCGGGTACCGCTCCGGGTCACCGCCGAACGCCAACCCCGGCAACGAGCTGAACCGCGCCGGCGAGAACAGCGTCAGGCTGTCGTAGTAGCCGGCCCACGACCCCACCGGCCGCTCCCCCGCCTCCAGGATTACCGGCCGCCCGCCCGCCGCCTTCACCGCCCACGCGGCCGCCAACCCGGACTGGCCACCGCCGATCACGACCCACTGATCCATCGACATACACCGATAGTATCGGAGATTCGCGAAATGACGATACGTCTGCGATCCTGGAGCCGTGGCCGATCTGGGCGAGACCTCACGCCTCTTCCTCAAAGCCCTGGCCAGCGAGACCAGGCAGCAGCTCATGCTGGCGTTCACGGGCAACACCGAGCTCACCGTCGGCGAGGTCGCCGCACGGGCGGGCATCGCCCACTCCACCGCCTCCGAGCAGCTCTCCCTGCTGCGCCAAGGCGGTCTGCTCACCGCCCGCCGCGACGGCAAGACCGTCCACTACCGCGCGCACCCGGCCGGCATCGCCACCGCGCTCGCCGAGCTCCAGGCGTACCTGGCGACCTGCTGCCCACCCCCGGACTGAGCCGGCGCGTCAGCTGTACGCCTTCGCTTGGAGCGCGAACAGCTCCGCGTAGAGGCCACCGCGGGCGGTGAGCGCGGCGTGGTCGCCGGTCTCCACCACCCGGCCGCCGCCGACGACGACGATCAGGTCGGCCATGCGCACCGTGGAGAAGCGGTGGGACACGAAGACGGTGATCCCGCCGGTGCGGGCGGCGACCCGTCTCGCGTGGTCGGCGTACCGCTGGAACAGGACGTGCTCGGCCTCCGGGTCCAACGCGGACGTCGGCTCGTCCAGCACGAGGAGCAGCGGGGCCTCCCGCATCATGGCCCGGCCCAGCGCCAGCTTCTGCCACTGGCCGCCGGACAGCTCGGCGCCGTCGGCGTAGCTCTTGCCCAGCCGGGTGCGCAGGCCGTCGGGCAGGTCGTCCAGCACGCCGGTGGCGTCGGCGCGCTCCAGGGCCGCGCGGACGGCCGGTTCCGACGACACCCGGGGCAGGTCGCCGAGGCCGACCACCTGCTGGGCCGCGAACTCGTAGCGGACGAAGTCCTGGAAGCCGGCCGCGATCCGCGTGCGCCACTCGTCGACCGGCACGGCGCGCAGGTCGACGCCGTCGACCAGGATCCGCCCCTCGGTCGGCCGGTAGAACCCGCAGAGCAACTTGACCAGGGTCGACTTGCCCGCGCCGTTCTCGCCGACGATCGCGACGGTGGCGCCGGCGGGCAGGTGGAGGTCGACGTCGCGCAGCACGGGGACGTCGGCGCCCGGATAGGCGAAGCCCACCCCGGCGAGGTCGATGCCCTCGTGCAGCCGCCGCGGCGGCGGGGAGTGGCGGGGCGGAGCGGGGTCGGCGGCGGTCACCGACGCGGCGACCTCCGTGAGCCGGCGGTACGCCCCCGCCATCCGCTGCAAGTCCTGCAGGAGGGTGACCGCCGTGGCGACCTGCTGGTTGACCTGGGCGGCGAGCACGATCACCAGCACGACGTCGCCGACGCCGCGCCGGCCGGCTATCGCGTCGCGCACCACGAGCAGCACGCCCGCGACGTAGGCGAGCGCGAAGACGACCTGCCCCGCCGCGCGGGCCCACGTCGCGGTCAGGTGCGCGCGCCACAGCCCTCGCGTCGCCTGCTCCCACAACCGGCCGTGCCGGGCACGCAGCTCGTCCCGCACCCCGGACACCCTCAGCTCGCCGGCCAGGCGGGCGGACGTGGCCAGGTGGAACAGGTTGAGCGCGGTCCGGGTCGGCTCCGCGGTCGCCGTCCGGGCGCGGTCGAGCACCCGCTCGGCCAGGCGACCGGCGAGCAGGGGCGGCACGGCGGCCGCGGGCAGCAGCAACAGCAGCGGGTTCTGCACGGCGAGCAGGACGGCGGTGAGCACCACGGCGAGGACGAGGCCGACACCGTTGAGCAGCGCTTCGAGACCGGTCCGGAACTGCCTGCCCTCCTGCCGCAGCACGGTCCACGTGTCGGCGTGCTCGGCCCGCTCGTGGTGCTCGATGCCGGCGGAGGCGTTCGCCACCTCGATCACGCGCTCGTCGAAGTCCAGCTCCGCCAGCTCGGACAGCTCGTAGTAGGCCAGGTGGGCGAAGTGCGCGAAGGCCAGCGCCGTCACCGCCAGCACCGCCACCGCCACGCCCGCGAGCACCGCGGACCCGACCTCGCCCGCGACGACCTCGCGGGTCATCCACCCGAGCGCGGCGGCCAGCAGCGGAGCGGCGACGGCGCCGGCCGTCATCAGGACCACCGCCAGCGCCGTCTTGCGCGGGTTCAGCCGCCACGCCGTGGCGATCATGGTCCACGCGCCGGTCAGGAGGACCTTCACCCGGCCACTCCCTCGACCACGGCGCCCGCCGCGCCGACGAACCGGTCGGCCTGCAACCGGAACAGCTCCGCGTAGCGCCCGTCGAGGGCCAGCAGCTCCGCGTGGCCGCCCTGCTCGGCGACCCGGCCGTCCTCCAGGACGACGATGTGGTCGGCGTGCCGCACGGTGGAGAACCGGTGGGAGATCAGCAGGGTGGTCGCGCCGGCGGCCAGGCCGGCGAACTCCTCGAAGAAGCCGGCCTCCGCGCGCACGTCCAGGCTCGCCGTCGGTTCGTCGAGCACGACGACCCGCGCGCCGTGGCGCAGCGCGAACAACGCCCGAGCCAGCGCGACGCGCTGCCACTGGCCGCCGGAGAGCTCCGTTCCGCCGGTGAGGTGCCGCGCCAGCGGCGTGTCCAGCCCGAGGGGCAGGCGGTCCACGGCTTTGCCGAGGCCGACCGCGTCGAGCACTTCGCGGATCGCGTCGCGGTCGTGCAGGGAACCGACGGCGCCCAGCCCGACGTTGTCGGCGACGGACGACTCGTACCGCACGAAGTCCTGGAAGATCACGCTGAGCCGGGCGCGCCACTCGTCGACCGGGAAGGCGCGGAGGTCGACGCCGTCGAGCGTGATCGTGCCCGAGGTCGGCTCGTAGAGCCTGGCGAGCAGCTTGACCAGGGTGGTCTTGCCGGCGCCGTTCACGCCGACGATGGCCGTGCAGCGGCCGACCGGGATCGTCAGGTCCAGCCCGTCGAAGATCGCGCGCCGCTGCCCGGGGTAGCGGAAGCAGACCCGCTCGAACCGGATGGCGCCGACCGGCTCGGGCACCGCGGGCCGCCGCACGGCCGCGGGCTCCTCCTCGTGCGCGTCGACGTGCTCGGCGAACCGCCGCACCGCGTCGTAGGCCCTCATGCCGATCGCGGTCGGCAGGTCCGCCTCCGGGTAGTGCTCGGCCAGCCGCAGCAGGCCGAGGGTCGCGGTCGCGACGAGGACGAACCCGGTGAGCGTCAGCTCGTGCGCCGTCGCGCCGACCACCGCGAAGACCACGCCGGTGACCGCGAGGGCGGCGACCGAGAACCGGACGAACGGCCACAGGTAGATGCGGCGGCGTTCGGCCCAGAGGGGTTCGAGGAAGCGGTAGTGGGTGTCGCGCAGGCGTTGCCGCAACCAGCCGGCCAGGCCGAAGACCCTGATCTCCTTGGCCGCGGCGGCGCCGCCGGCCAGCTCCCGCAGGTAGTCGATCTCCCGCTGGTCGGCGGCGAGCAGGGACCGGGTCCTGGCGTACCGGCGCAGCCCGCCGCGCTGGCCGTGGCGGAACAGCAGCACGGTGACGACCAGCGCCGCCGCGGCCGGCCACGAGAACACCGCCCCCACCGCGACCGTGCAGCCGACGAGCTCGGTGTAGCGCGCGATCAGCGCGAGCAGTCCGGTGGCCGCCCGACCGGGGCTCTGCACGCCGAACTCCACCTCCCGCGCGGCGGTGCGCAGCGCGTCCAGCGCCTCTTGGTCCTCGAGCGGGCCGAGGCCGGGGCTGCGCAGCGACGCGGCCATCAGCTCGTCGAACACCCCGCCGTCGATCCGGCGCGTCACCAGCTCGCCCAGGGCGCGCTCCACCGGCGAGAGCAGCTGCCGGGCGACGAACGCGCCCGCCGCGACGCCGAACACCGCGACCAGCGAGTCCCACGCGGCGGAGTCCGGCCCGCCGGCCACGGCCGCCGGCACGCGTCCGAGCACCACGGCCGTCGCCACGGTGAACACCACCGGGAGGCAGCCCAGCAGCAGGTTCACCCCGACCTGCGCGGCGACCAGCGGGCCGCCCGCGCGGGGGAGCAGGCGGGCGATGTCCCGTCGTGCGGCGAACTGCTCCCGCGCGACGTCCCACATGCCGGCCACCTACCCGGCGGTCGGGTAGTCGGCGCAACGGGGCAGGCCGCGTTCCGCGATGACGTCGTTGAAGTCCGAGAAGCGGATCCGGGGTTCCTCGACCAGCAGGCGGGTGATCGGCGTCCGGTACTTCTCCGCGATGTAGCGGTAGTTCTCCAGGGCTGCCTTGGTGTTCGCGCCCTGGTCCTTCTCGTGCGGGTAGTGGATGGCGCTCGCCGCCCGGTCCACGGCGAACCGGGCGCCGTCGCGGTGCAGCCGGTAGGCGAGGTCGAGGTCCTCGCCGCCCCACTGCCGGAGCTCCTCGTCGTACATGCCGATCGAGCGCACCTGCTCCGTGCGCGCCGACGCGTGGCAGGTCCAGTACATCAGCCACGGCGCGGGCAGGTGGCCGAAGTCGTCGGAGTGCCGGGCGTAGAACGGCTCGCGCACGTCCGGCCACGCCCCCGTGCCCGCCATGGACGCGATGGAGCCGTCGACGTCCTCGACGTCCACGACCTTGCGGATCAGGTCGGCGTCCTCGTTGTCGAGGTTGAAGCAGTACACGTAACCGTTCAGCGCCAACGGTTCCCCGGACGCCTCGTGACGGGCCGCGTGCGCGCTCAGGCTCCCGGAGTGCAGCAGCACCCCGGAGTCGACGAAGACGCAGACCTCGCCGGTGGCGTGCCGGATGCCGAGGTTCCGGGCCTCGGCGACCCGGTACCCCTCGTCGGGCTGGTAGAAGTACCGGAGGTCCAACCGGTCCTCGAACCCGCGCACCGCGGCCGCCGTGTCGTCGGTGGAACCGTCGTCGACGACGAACACCTCGAACCGGTCACGGGACAGGTCCTGCTTGGCGAGCGAGTCGAGCGTCAGTTCCAGCAACCGCCGCCGGTTGTAGGTCGGGACGATGACCGTGCAGCGTAACGAGCTACCCACGAGAGGCTCTCCTTGTCGAGGTCCCGCCCCGTACGACGAGGGCAGGGGATCCGGCGGGCCCATGAGGGAGATCCGCTCTCCTGGGCGAGTCCCCGCCGATCACCGCGCAAGTCTGCCGAGCCGCGCGAGCGCCGGTCAACACCGCGCACGAAGTCCCGCCGGCCGCGGTTCGCACCGCCGACCGGGGGTGGTCGGCTACCGGTCGTGCTGTCGGCGCACCATCTCGGCGATCCAGGCGGGCGCGTACGGCGAGGTGCAGTTCGGCGGGGTCGGGTAGTCCTTGAGCACCTCCAGCCGCTCGCCGATGGCGATCGCGCGGGCGCGGTGGTCGGGGTGGTCGATCCCGATCCGGGCCAGGCAGTGGTTCATCGCCCACTGCAGCCGTTCGGGCGCGTCGGCCATCCCGGCCTCGATGACGTCGAGCAGCCCGTCGAGGTCGAGGCCCTCGGGCTTCTTGGCCACGCGCTCGGTGGTCAGGGCCCAGCCCGCGCTCGCGACCACCGGGTCCGGGTCGGCGGACCAGGCCAGGCGCAGCTCCTCGGCGGACGGGTGCTTCTTCACCACGTAGTTCACGAGCCAGTCGTGCACCTTGGGGGTGCGCGCGTCGCGCAACATGGCGTCCAGCTCGTCGCGCTCGAACGCCTTCGGGCGGCAGATCAGCAGCGCCAGCAGCCGCGCCGCCGTGTCGCCCGTCTCCCACAGCTCGCGCGCGAGTTCCTGCTGCGTCTTCAGCCGCTTGGCGATCGCGCGCAGCTCGCCCAGGTTCACGCCGTGGTCGTCGCCGTGCTTCTCGTTCACCGCGCGTGCCCGCGGGTCCTCGAGCGCGGACAGCTCGGCCATCACCTCGGCCACCGTCGTCCCGACCATCCCACCCTCCGGTCCGCTCGTCCTCGGGTCAGCCTACGAGCCGGCGGGCGTCCTGGCCGGTAGCTGCCGGCCGGCGACCTCCGGAGCGGCCGGCCGGCTACGTTCGGCGCATGGTCACTCACCCCGCCCGCCCGGTACTCGTCGCGCTGCCGGTGGTCCTGCTAGCCGCCTGCGGGACCGGAACGACCACCACCGCGGCTGCGCCGTCGTCGGTCGCGTCCACGACGATCTCGTCCACCACTGCCCGTCCAACCACCACCACCACCACGACCACGACCGAGGCTCCGGGCCCGCCGCCCACCGCCGCCGACGGCACGGACCTCGCCGCGTGCGCGGACGGCAGCTGCGAGGTGGTGGTCAAGACCGGTGACGTGCTGCACGTCCCGACCGGCCCGCTGACGGTGGTGGTCGGCGGCGGTCGGGCCGGGGTGCGGCCCGATCCGTCGAGCGGGATGACCGGCCTGTTGGCGGGTCCTCCGGGCTGGGTGGGCATCTTCAACGACCAGGCGTTCACGGTCGGGGAGGTGCGCGGCGACCAGGCGGTGCTGAAGCTGGGCCCGCGGTGACCGTGCGTCCGCAGCGGGACACCCGAACAGGTGATTCTCTGCGGCCTCGTACGGTCTAGGCCCCGGCGACCAAGGTGACGTTCCGACTGATTCGAGGGCACGGAACCGTTGCGGTGAAAGGGTTTCCAGGGACGGACCACCGATCGAACGATCATGGGGCGAGCTGGTCGACGGGACTAGAGTGCTGCCCGGTGACCTCGGTCGAGGGGGTGCGGATTCGTGGACGGGTTCGGGCTGAGTCGTCGTGCTTTCCTGGCGGGCGCGGGCGCCGGTCTGGCGGGGTTAGGCTTGCCGGGGCTCGCCGCGGCGGGCAGCGGTTCCCCGGCGGCCACCGTCGCCGTCCTCGGCGGTGGGGTCGCCGGCCTCACGGCGGCGCACGAACTGGCCGAGCGCGGGTTCTCGGTCACGCTCTACGAGCGGCGCGCCCTCGGCGGCAAGGTCCGCAGCATGCCGGTGCCGGGCACGGGGCACGGCGGTCGGCGCGACCTGCCGGGTGAGCACGGCTTCCGCATCTTCTTCGGCTTCTACCAGGACCTCCCGGACACGCTGCGGCGGATCCCGTTCCCGGGCAACGCCAACGGCGTGCACGACAACCTGGTCCCCGCCTCCGGGTTCCTGGCCTCGTTCGCCGGCGGCCGGGAGGACCTGCGCATCCCGCTCACGCTCCCCGACGACCCGTTGGCGTGGTTGACGCCGGACATCCTGCTGCGCCAGGTGCGTGCCGCGGTCGAGACGGCCTTCCACCTGCCGCCGCACGAGGCCGCGGTGTTCGCCCAGCGCGTGCTGGTCTACCTCACCAGCTGCGAGCAACGCCGGCTCGGCCAGTGGGAGCACACGACCTGGCCGGACTTCCTGCGGGCGCGGGGCAAGTCCGAGGACTACCAGCGGATCTTCGTCTACGGGCCGACCCGCGTGCTCAGCTCCACCAGGACGGACAACGCCAGCGCGCACACCGCCGGCCTCGTCACCGAGCAGGTGCTGTTCAACCTCCTGGGCCGCGGTGGCGAAGGTCCGCTGGACCGGGTGCTGAACCTGCCGACGAACGAGGCGTGGGTCGATCCCTGGGAACGGCACCTGCGCGACCTCGGGGTCGAGTTCCGCCTGGGGTGGGCGATCGAGGACCTGGTCGTGGACAACGGGCGGATCTCGGCGGTGCGCACCCGCGACCCGGAGGGGCGGTCGCAAGCGGTCGAGGCCGACTACTACGTCTGCGCGCTGCCCGTCGACCACGCCCGACGCGTGTGGAACGCCGACCTCCTGGCGGCCGATCCCCGGCTGCGCGACGCGGCGACGTTGGAGACGCAGTGGATGGCCGGCCTGATGCTCTACTTCGACCGGCCCACTCCCCTCGTGCGCGGTCACGTGTACTACATCCACGCGCCGTGGTCGTTGAGCTCGATCAGCCAGGCCGCGTTCTGGCCGGCGCGCGACTTCCCGGCCGACTACGGCGACGGCCGCGCGGCGGACTGCGTGTCCGTCATCATCTCGGACTGGGACGAACCGGGCGTGCTCTTCGGCCGGCCCGCGAAGCAGCTCACCGAGGAGCAGATCGTCCAGGAGGTGCTGGCCCAGCTCGAGCAGCACCTCAACGACTCCGGTCGGACGGTGCTCGACCGGTCGTCCCTGGTGACCTGGTTCCTGGACCCGGGTCTGACCGGGCTGGGCGGGCCGAACCCCGTCAACGCCGACGAGCTCGTCGTGCAGCCGGTCGGTTCCTGGCGCCGGCGCCCCACCGCGCGCACCGCCGTGCCCAACCTCTTCCTGGCCGGCGACTACGTCCGGGCGCCGATCAACGGCGCGAGCATGGAAGCGGCGAACAGCACCGCCCGCCTGGCGGTCAACGCGCTGTTGGACGAAGCCGGGTCGAGCGCTCCGCGGGCGGTGGTGCACGAGCTGTACCGGGCGCCGGAGTTCGAGCTCCTCAAGGCCCAGGACGAGGTGAACTACCGGCTCGGCCTGCCCAACGCGTTCGACCTCTGAGCCGTCCGGCCTGCCGGAGGGCGGGGCTGATGGCGGCTCAGCCGGTCCGCCGGGAGGCCGTCACCGCGTTACACCAAGGGGTGTGGCTTTCCTCTCAGCTCACCGTCTTTGTGCGAGTAGATCATGGCGGTAGCGTCCGGCGGGCCGCCTTTCGGCGCGCTTCGACACCTCCGGTGGGCACCGTCCGGGAGAGACCGACGGGCGTCACGGACCGCGTCGGACCAGAGCTGCCGCCAACGGCCCCGGCCGCGCGGAGCGCACCGCCCACCGCCGAAGGCGTGCCCGCCCGAGGCCGGTTCGACCCAGGAGAGCACCACGTGGTCCTGTCCCTGCTGAAGCAGCCCGGGAAGCTCCTCGCCGTCATCTCGCTCATGCGGGAGGCCAAGCGGCGCGGCGTCGAGTTCGAGGACCTGCCCGACGAGGTCGTCGCGGCCCGGCTCACGGGGCGCGTCGACGTCACCCGCTGGGGTCTGGTGCCCGACGCCGAGGTGGTCGCGCGGGGACCGGTCGACGCGGAGCTGGACACCGCGACCGCCGCCGCGGACGAGGGCCGGTGGGAGCCCGCCGCCCGGCTGCTGTCGTCCACCTGGGGCAACTGGGACCGCCGCGAGGAAGTGGTGCGGGCGCTGGCCGAGTGCGCTGGCCGCAACGGCGGCTTCCTCCAGGAGTGGCACGAGGTCGACCCCGGCAACGGCGACCTCGCCGTGCTGTACGCGCAGTCGTTGGTGTACCTGGCGTGGGAGGCGCGTGGCACGGCGCGCGCCGCGCAGACCAGCCGGGCCCAGTTCGAGGGGTTCCACCGCGTGCTGTCCCGGGCGCAGGTCGCGGCGCACCAGGCGGCCGACGCCCTGCCGGAGGACCCCACGCCGTGGACTTCGCTGGCGATGACGGCCCGCGGCCTGTCCTACGACCACGACCGGTTCGGCCGGGTGTGGGACGAGCTCGTCGCACGCGCGCCGCACCACCGGTCCGGGCACGTGCAGGCCCTGCAGTACTGGTGCCGCAAGTGGAGCGGGTCGCACGAGCTGATGTGCGACTTCGCCGTGCGTGCGATGGACACGTCGCCCGCGCTGGCGGCGTTGCCGCTCATGGCCGCCCTCGAAGGCGTCGGGGACGACCCGAAGGTGTGGCGGTCGCCGATGGTGCGCGACGCGCTGGACGTCCTGCTGCCGCGCCTGGCCGGTGAGGGGGCCGCCACGAAGGCGCTGCGCTCCGACCGGGGCCTCGCCATCGCCGCCCTGCTGGTGACCAAGCGCTACGACGAGGCGCTCGACCAGTTCCGCGTCCTCGGCCCGCACGCCGACGGCGAGCCGTGGCAGAACTACTTCTCCAACCCCCGCCTCGGTTTCCTCCAAGGCCGCATCGAGGCGTGCAAGGGCGCGCGCAAGCCTTCCTAGGCCCGGCTGGGGGAACAGCGGACGCGCGATCCGCAGTGCCGGAGGAACTCGGGGCGGTACGTCTCGCGCAGCCTGCGCATCAGCCGCTCCCGCAACGGCTGCTCGGTGTCGCGCTCGTCGACCGGTGTGAACCCGAGCGCGCCCCGGGGAGGCAAACGCCCGGGGAGGTCGCCCGTGTGGGTGGCGATCGCCCTCGGTGCGGGCGGCGCAGGACCGCCCGCACCGAGGTCGGGCCGGTGCGGTCACCGCCGGTGCGGCCCGAGGCGGGTCAGTGCGACACCTGCCAGTGGCTGTTCGCCGTCTGCAACGTGAACGACAGCCCGTAGCAGCCGAAGTCGGTGCTGGACACGCTGCCCGGCGGCGTCACCGACGAGTTGCCCGTCGTCAGCGCCGTCCACGTGCCGTTGACCTTGATCTGGAGGTTGGCCGCGTGGAACTGGGTGCCGTAGGTCTCCGAGCAGTAGTAGCCCTCTCCGGTGGTCGCGTCGTACTCGGTGTAGACCTCGAACATGCTCCAGCCGCCGTGCGGGTCGACGAGCTTGATCGGGTCGGCGCTGGTGAACAACGCGTCCCAGGTCGAGGTGGTGTAGTTGTACAGGTAGGCCGTCCAGGAGTTGGTCACGGCGTCGGTCTGCACGTCCAGCACGGTGTAGGCCGGCAGGCCCTGGAACGTCGTGGTGTAGGTGCTCAGGAAGGTCGAGTCGATCCAGGCCACGGCGGCGAAGCCGGGCGAGGCCGCGCACCAGTCCCACGCGCCGACGCCGTTGCCGCCCTGCCAGTAGAACGTGGTGACCTCGATGCAGGTCTTCCCGCTCGGCACGAGCGTCGGCGCGTACACCACGTCGGGGTTGCCCGACGGGATGCTGATGCCGGGGTTGATGGTGTGGGTCGCCTGCGCGCCGTCGGAGACCACGGTCGGGAACGCGCCCCAGACGGAGTGCAGGGCACCGCTCCACGGCGGGAGCGGCACCGCGTCGGCACCCGCCCGCCGCCGGTCGTGGCCCGCCTGGAACGCCGCGCCCCGCTCGAGGACCTGCTCGCTGAGCTTCGCGCCGGCCGCGGCTCTGGCCGCGTCGCCGCGCAGCGCGGGCACGGTTCTCCCGCTGACCGGCGAGTCGGGCGTGGGCTGGGCGACCGCGGCCGGCTCGTCCGCCGCCGCCGACACGGGCACTGCGGGCACCAGGAGCGCGCCTGCGGCCACCACCGCGACGGCGATCCGGCGGAGTGGCGATCGGCGTGGGGGGAGCGATGAAGACGGCACTGCCGTTTCCTTCCGACAAAGGGGATTGGCGTACCGCGGACGTGGAAGGGCGCGAACGACGCGTGCGATGTCCCCCCAGGACGTTGCGGCGTCCGAAGCCTGCTCCTCCCCCGCGACCGCGGCCAGAGCGCGATCACGGTGCGTGCGGACGTCCGAACCGTCGCCCCTCGGTGTGCCCAGTGCCCCCGGCACTCCACGTTCGGGCTCGACGAACGCGGTTCGCGGCCTCCGGTCGGCGGCGCCGCGAACCTACGGGTTCCCGCTGGAGGACGAAGTTCGCCGGCCCACCCTGTGGAACGACGAGGTTCACACGACGGCGCGAGGGCCGCTCATCGTCCGTCCGGGTGATCATCGTGGAGGCGCCGGCGGTGAGGAGGATGCTGGAGTCATGCGCAACGTGGTGGGGATCTGCTCGGCGGTGGTGTTGGGCCTGGGTCTGGCGCCCGCGGCGTCGGCCACCCCGGGGACCGGGGTCAGCGGCGTCACGCTGTTCCAGCACGTGGTCGGTGACACGGAGTACGTCGTCCGGGAGGTCACCATCGCGCCGGGTGGCGCGACGGGCTGGCACTACCACCCCGGTCCGGTGTTCGGTCTCGTCAGAGCGGGGACCCTGACCCACCACCGCGCCGACTGCGCGGTGGACGGCGTGTACCGCCGCGGTGAGGCGATCGCCGAGGACAGCGGGCCCGGCTACGTCCACTTCGGACGGAACCTGGAGGCGGAACCACTGGTGCTGGAGGTGTTGTACGTGAACCCGGTGGGCAACCCGCTGGCGGTCGACGCACCGAACCCTGGCTGCCCGTTCGAGTGACCGCCGGACGGCACAGCGGGTGCCCTGAGCGACGGCACCCCGTGACCGAGAACGCCGACCCGCCCTCACTCCCCGACCGGCCGGCGACGCCGCACGAGCACCACCGCGCCGACGACCAGCGCCAGGCCGAGGAGGGTCAACGGCAACGCGGGCAGCGGCCACGACGAGCGGACGTACTCGTTGACGACCACCACCGCGCGGTGGGGCTCGTCGGTCGCCGAGCGGGTGAAGCGGATGTCGTCGGTGATGTGCGCCGGCCGGAACTCCGCGTCGTAGCGGGTCAGGAAGCGCGGCCCGGTCAGCGCCGCGGACAACGTCGGGTACCGCGGGTCCGGCCGCACCTCGCCCGCGAACGTGAGGTCGGGCGCGCTGCCCGCGGGCGCCGGGTTGGTGACGTCCATCCGGTGGTCGGCCAGCACGTACAGGCGCAGCGGCTGCCTGCCCTCGGCCGTGGCCGACAGCCGCATCGGGTAGACCGGCGTGTCGGTCTCGAACGCCAGCCGCATCGGCGGCAGGCCGTCGGCGAGGCTGCCGGACGTCGGCGCCAGGCGCACCGCGACGACGAGCCAGCCCTCCGCCAGGTACGGCCCGAGCGCGCCTCCCAGGGCCGTGGGCAGCGTGAAGTCGTGCTGCCCCAACCACTCCGTCACGGCGGTGGCGTCCGTGCCGGCGAGTTGGGCGACCTCGTAGGGCCCGATCTCGACGTGGTCGACGACGGTGGCCCCGCGATCGGACCCCGGTGGAGCGCCCGCGCCGTCACCGTCCACCACCACGCGCCGCACCTCGACGTCCGGGCGGCTGATCCGGTCGAGCTCGGTGAACAGCTCGCCCTCGGCCACGTCGAACCGGGCGCGCGCGGGCACCGGCATCAGGAACGCGGCCTGGGTCGCCTCGGAACGCGCCTGCACGGAGAGCGTGATCGACTCGGTGCGGCCGGTCAGCTCCACCAGCGCGGTCTCCTGCTGCGCGCGCAGCTTGTCGTTCGCGACGAACGCCCCGCACGCGCACGCACCGGACATCGCGGGGTCGACCGCCACGAGCGTGGCGGCGAGCGCGAGCACCACCGGGATCCGGGTCGCCATTCGGCCGATTGCCATGCCCCGTCCGACGCCGCCGACGACCGCCGGGTTCCGCCATCCGGCCGCCGGTCCTGATCAGTGGGGGCGGCCACACCGCCCGGGTCCGCTCTCGGCGGCGGCCGCCGGGGTTTGCTATCGTGCAGTCGGAGAGCCGTGTGAAGGAGACTCGACGTGATTGGTGAAGACGACATCTCCGGGTGAGCCCCGGATGTGATCGGCCACCGGCGCCAGTGCCGTGGCCGTCTTCAGTCGTCCACCTTTCCTCTTGGGCATTCGTCGCCCGCATCACCTCAGAGGTCTCTCACCCATGTCCGAAACCTGCGTCGTCGTGTCCGGCCTGTCCTTCTCCTGGCCCGACGACACCCCCGTCTTCGACGGGCTGTCCTGCACCGTCCCGACCGGCCGCACCGGTCTCGTCGCGCCCAACGGCGCGGGCAAGACGACCCTGCTCAAGCTGATCGCGGGCGAGCTGCGGCCCTCGGCGGGCAGCGTCGTGGTCGACGGCGTGCTCGGCTACCTGCCGCAGGACCTGCCGCTGACCGGCGAGCCGACCGTCGCCGAGGTCCTCGGCGTCGCACCGGTCCTGCGCGCCTTGGCGGCCGTCGAGTCCGGCGACGTCGCCGAAGAGCACTTCACCACCATCGGGAACGACTGGGACGTCGAAGAGCGCACCCGCGCCCAGCTCGACCGGCTCGGTCTCGGCGACCTCGCCCTGGACCGCCGCCTGCACACGCTCAGCGGCGGCCAGGTCGTGTCCCTCGGCCTGGCCGCCCAGCTGCTCAAGCGGCCGGACGTGCTGCTGCTGGACGAGCCGACCAACAACCTCGACCTCGACGCGCGCCACCGGCTCTACGACGTGCTGGACGACTGGCACGGCTGCCTGCTCGTGGTCAGCCACGACCGCGCCCTGCTCGACCGCGTGGACCGGATCGCCGAGATCGACGGCGGCGAACTCCGCTACTACGGCGGCAACTTCACCGAGTACGAGCGGGCGGTCGAGGCCGCGCGGGACGTCGCCGAGAAGAACATCCGCAACGTGGAGCAGGAGCTCAAGCGCGAGAAGCGGGAGATGCAGCAGGCGCGTGAACGCGCCGCGCGGCGGGCGAGCAACGCCGCGCGCAACCTCGGCAGCGCGGGGCTGCCCCGGATCTTCGCCGGGACCATGAAGCGCAACGCGCAGGAGTCGGCGGGCAAGGCGAGCGGGACGCACGCGGCGCGGGTCGACGCGGCCAAGGCCAGGTTGGACGAGGCCGAGCGGGCGTTGCGGGACGAGCAGAAGATCTCCCTGGAGCTGCCGCAGACCGCCGTGCCCGCCGGGCGGACGCTGTTCCTGGGCGAACGCCTGCGCGCGGGCTACGGCGAGCGGGAGGTGCTCGCGGGAGCCGACCTGGCCATCCGCGGGCCCGAGCGGATCGCGCTCACCGGCGCCAACGGCGTCGGCAAGTCCACCCTGCTGCGGATCGTCCACGGCGACCTGGAGCCCGACGGCGGCGAGGTGAAGCGGGCCGACGGTCGGATCGCCTACCTGTCGCAACGGCTCGACCTGCTGGACGGCGAGCTCACGGTGGCCGAGAACCTGGCCGCGTTCGCACCGGCGATGCCGCCGGCGCAGCGGATGAACCTGCTCGCCCGCTTCCTGTTCCGCGGCGCCCGGGCGCACCTCCCGGTCGGCGTCCTGTCCGGCGGCGAGCGGCTGCGGGCCACGCTGGCCTGCGTGCTGTTCGCCGAACCCGCGCCGCAACTGCTGCTGCTGGACGAGCCGACGAACAACCTCGACCTGATCAGCGCCGGGCAACTGGAGCGCGCGCTCAACGCCTACCAGGGCGCGTTCGTCGTGGTCAGCCACGACGAGCGGTTCCTCGCCGAGATCGGGGTCGGCCGCCGGCTCCGGCTGGCCGACGGCCGGCTGCTGGACGAGCCGGTGGCGGGCTGAACCGTGGTCGAAGCAGCACTGCTCGCGCACGACCTGGTGCGCGTCCTCGGTGGCCGGCGCGTCCTCGACGGCGTCTCGCTCACCGCCGCGCCGGGCCGTCGGATCGGCCTGATCGGCGAGAACGGCGCCGGCAAGTCCACGCTGCTGCGGTTGCTCGCGGGCGTGGACCACCCGGACCGGGGCCGCGTCGAGCGGCCGGCCGACCTCGGCTACCTGCACCAGGAGATGTCGTTCGACCCGGCGGCCACCGTGGCCGACGTGCTCGACGACGCGCTGGCCGGCGCGCGGGAGGACCTCGCCGAGCTCGACCGGCTCGCCGGCCTGCTCGCCGACTCCCCGGACGACGCGGACCTCCTCGCCGCCTACGCCGAGCGCCTCGACCACGCGCAGCGGCACGAGGCGTGGGACGCCGACCGGCGGGCGAAGATCGTGCTCACGGGCCTCGGCCTGGACGACGTCGCGCACGACCGCGCCCTGGCCTCGCTCTCCGGTGGCCAACGCGCGCGGCTCGCGTTGGCGGCGCTGGTGGTCCGCCGGCCGTCGGCCCTGCTGCTGGACGAGCCGACCAACCACCTGGACGACGACGCCGCCGGCTTCCTGGAGGAGCAGTTGCGGGGCCTGCCGGGCGCCGTGGTGGTCGCGAGCCACGACCGGGCGTTCCTCGACGCGGTGTGCACGGACGTGGTCGACCTCGATCCCGCGCCGGGTGGTCCGGTGCGCCACGGCGGCAACTACACCGCCTACCTGGCCGAGAAGCGCACCCAACGGGTGCGGTGGCAGGAGCGCTACACCGCGGAGCAGGAAGCGCTCGCCGCCCTGCGCGACGCGCTCGGCGTGACGGCGCACCGGGTCGCGCCGAACCGCGCCCCGCGCGACAGCGAGAAGATGGGCTACGGGCACCGGGCCGGCCGGGTGCAGAACCAGATCGCGCGCCGCGTGCGCAACACGGCGCGCCGGCTCGAAGAGCTGGAGCGGCGGCAGGTCCCCGCGCCGCCGAGGCCGCTGCGCTTCCACCCGGACGTCCTCGCGGACGCGCCCGCGGAGCGGTCGCCCGACGATGTGCTGGTGTCCCTGCGCGACGTGGTCGTGCCCGGACGGCTCGCGCTCGCCCGACTCGACGTGCCCGCCACCGGGCGGCTGCTGGTCACCGGTCCGAACGGCGCGGGCAAGTCCACCCTGCTGCTGGTGCTGGCGGGCGTGCTCGAACCGGGCGGTGTGCGCCGACGCCCCGGGCTCCGGGTCGGCCTGCTCGGCCAGGACACCCGGTTCGACCGGCCCGGTCGCACCGCGCGGGAGACGTACGAAGCGGTGCTCGGCACGGCGCGGGCCGAGTCCGTTCCGCTGGTCTCGCTGGGGCTGCTGCACGAGTGGGACGTGGACAAGCCCGTCGGCGAGCTGTCGGTGGGTCAGCGGCGGCGGCTCGGGCTGGCGCTGGTCGTGGCCGACCCGCCCGAACTGCTGCTGCTCGACGAACCCACGAACCACCTTTCCCCTACGCTCTGTGACGAGCTGGAGGACGCCCTCGGGCCGGGGCCGGGCGCGATCGTGCTCGCCAGTCACGACCGGAGGCTGCGCTCGCGGTGGCCGGGCGCCGAGGTCCGCGTCGACCCCGTGCCAACCGAGACGCCGCAGGTCGGGCCGGCGATCGTGGACGAGCGGGGCTGACCCTGGAGTGGGGCGGCCCGGCCGCACGTGCGGGGGTGGCGGCCGGGCCGGCGGTGTTCAGCGGCGCCAGTCGTTCGGACGGCTGGTGCGCCAGTCGTTGGGGCGACCGTTGCCGGTGGTGATCGTGACGGTGCTCATGTGCTCTCCCGGGGTGCTCGACTCTGTGTGAGGGCTTGGTTACGGTGTCATCACCTGGTTTTGAGGCGGTGACACCCATATGGTCGCTGGGAGTCGACGACAGCGCGCATCCCCTCTGGGGTGGTGGCGCGGTTGGTCGCTGTGGCGGCTGCCGCGCGCCGTGTTGGCGTACGTGCTGGGCGTCGAGGCCGTGGCGGTGGTCGCGGTGGCGTCCGTGGCGACGTTGACGCCGGTGACGGGTCGCCACTGGGTGTGGTTCGCGGTGCTGGCCGGCGCGGCCGTGGTGCACTTCGAGGCGGCGCGGGGGCTGGAACGGGTGCGCGAGGTGGCGGCCGAGGGCAGCCCGTACGCGCACCCGCAGTCGATCTGGCTGTTCGCGGGCGTGCTGGTGCTGCCGCCGCCGCTGCTGGCCTGCCTGGTCGCGGTGAGCTACGGCTACGGGTGGGTGCGGATCTACCGGCGCAGCCCGCTGCACCGCAAGGTCTTCTCCGCCGCCACGGTGCTGCTCGCTTGCTTCTCGGCGGGCGCGATCCTGCTGGCGGCGCACCCCGATCCCGCGCTGCCGCACGCCGCGCAGCTGACCGGCCCGGTCGACCTGGGGGCCCTCGTGGCGGCCGGTGTCGCGTACTGGTTGGTCAACCTCGCGCTGGTGGTCGGCGCGATCCTGCTGTCCACCCCGGTCCGGCCGGGGCGCGACGTGCTGGGGCCGTTGAGCCAGCAGCTGGTCATCGCCGCGTCGATCGGGTTGGGCACGGGCCTGGCCGTGGTGCTGGTGACGGCGCCGTGGGTGGTGCCGGTGCTGGTGGTCACCATGCTCGGGATGCACCTGGGGCTGCTGCTGCCGGTCTACCGCACCGCCGCCCGGGTGGACGGCAAGACCGGCACGTTGACCTCCGTGGCCTGGACCGAGCGGGCCGCCGCCGAGCTGTCCCGCTCCGCGGCGACCGACGCGCCGATGGCCGTGCTGCTGCTCGACCTGGACCACTTCAGCGCGATCAACAACACCCGCGGGCACCTGGCCGGCGACCACGCGCTGCGCGCCGTGGCCACCGAGCTGCGCCGCCAGGTCCGCGACGGCGACCTGGTCGGCCGGTGGGGCGGCGAGGAGTTCGTGGTGCTGCTGCCCGGGACCGACCCGGCCGACGCCCGGCAGGTGGCCGAGCGGATCCGCGCCGCGGTGCGCGAGCCGTTGACGGACGTGCCGGGCGCGGCCTTCGGCGTGGACGGCGCGCTGCGGATCACCGCGTCGCTGGGCGTGGCGGTGTTCCCCGTGCACGGCCGCACCGTGGACGAGTTGCTGCTGGCCGCCGACACCGCGCTGTACCGCGCGAAGCACAACGGTCGGGACCGGGTGGAAACCGCGCCCTCCGGCACCGCCGGCTGACCCGGATGGTCGACCAGGACGCCGGGCGGGCCCGGTACCGCGAGGTGTTCGCCTCCACCGAGTTCCGGGCGCTGTTCGCCGCCCACACCGTCTCCACCATCGGCGACCAGTTCGCCCGGGTCGCGCTCACGGTGCTGGTGTTCCGCGACACCGGCTCGCCCGCGTGGGCGGCGATCACCTACGCGTTGACGTTCCTGCCGGACCTGATCGGCGGTCCGCTGCTGGCCGGCTTGGCCGACCGGTACCCGCGGCGCGCCGTGATGGTGTGCTCCGACCTGGTGCGGGCCGTGCTGGTCGCGTTGATGGCCGTGCCGGTCCTGCCGTGGCCGGTGGTGTGCGGGCTGCTGGTGCTGCTGCAGTTGGCCGGCGCGCCCGCGGTGCCGGCCCGGACCGCGCTGTTACCGCACGTCCTGCCCGGTCCCGCGTTCCGCGCGGGCGCCGCCGCGCTGTCCACCGTGAGCCAGGCCGCCCAGGTCGCCGGGTTCGCCGCCGGCGGTGTCCTGGTCATCGCCGTGGGCACGGGCGGTGTGCTGCTGCTGGACGCGGTGTCGTTCGCGGTGTCGGCCGCCGCCGTGGCCTGGTGGGTGAAGGGCCGGCCCGCGCCCGGTGGCAACGGCGCGCGACGGCCGGGGTGGTGGCGCGCGATGACGGCCGGCGCGACCCTGGTGTGGCGCGACCGCAGGCTCCTCGCGTTGATCTGCTTCGCGTCGCTGTCCGCGTTCTACATCAGCGGCGAGGCGCTGGCCGTGCCGCTGGCCGACCAGTTCGGCGGCGGGCCGGTCGCGGCCGGGCTGCTGTTCGCCGCCTACCCGGCCGGGTGCGCGCTGGCGAGCCTGGTCGTGGCCACCCGCCCGGAAGCCGCCCAGCTGCGCGCCTTACCCGTGCTGGCGGTGGCCACCAGCGCGCCGCTGGTCGTCTGCTTCCTGCACCCCGGCCTGCCGGCCCTGGTGCTGCTGTTCCTGGCGTCCGGCGCCGCGTCGAGCTACCACGCCATCGCCTCGCCGACGTTCGCCCTGTGGACGCCGGACGAGGCCCGGGGTCAGGTCTACGGCTTGGCCGTGACCGCGCTCAAGATCGCCCAGGGGCTCGGTGTCGCCGCCGCCGGGCTCGCCGCCGAGCACGTGCCGCCGCACCAGGTCGTCGCGGCCGGCGGGGTGCTGGGAGTGCTGGCGGCGTTGGGCGTCGGCGTGCTCTGGCGGCGCAGCGGGGCCACCCGGGTGGGCCGGACCGTCGCCCCGTGAGGATCTCGTCGATGCGACGCCCGGCGGCGTTCAGGCCGTCCGCCGCGTCCGCTCCAGAACGACAACCGCACCACGGGGTCCGGCGCCGCGCCCCGTCGGTCCCGCGGTTGTGATTCGGACGGCCCGCGCCGCAATCAGTGGCCAGGGCTGCCCAGGTGCCGGGCGAAGAACCGGATCGAACTGTCGATCTCGAAGGACGGGACTCGGAAGTGGCTGCCGGGGTTGGCGTGCAAGGTCTTCTCGGCGGAGCCGAGCGCGTCGAACAGCTTCATGACGGAGTCCCGCGGATTCCCTTCATCGTCCCACTGCAGCACGAACTCGACCGGGATCGTGATCCGCGCCGCGGTGTCGATGAGCCAGTCGCTCCCGACCAGACCGAGGACCGCGGCCGTGATCCGAGGTTCGGCCGCGACGAGGCGGAGGCCCATCTCGCCGGCCTGGGACAGGCCGTAGTACCCGACGGGCAAGCCTTTGCCGACGGAGTCGAGTCCCTGGAGCGCGTCCAGGGTGGTCTGCCAGTCGGGTACGAGTTCTGCCGCCACGGTGTCGTTGAGCTCGGGCCACGCCGGGCCGAAGGGCTCGCCCGCTGCCTCCCGTTCCTGGATGACCGCGACGAGCCGCCGGATCTCCGGGTGCGCCGGCCTGTCCCCGGTACCAGGCGCGTCGATCGCGGCCACCGCGAAGCCGCACGAGGTGACGTAGGGGAAAGCTCGGGAGACGACCTCCCACCCCTTCTTGTGCCCGCCGCCGCCGTGCCCGATCAAGACCAGCGGACGGGGACCGGAGCCCTCGGCGGGCGTCCAGAGCACCCCGGGGATCTCCCCGATGGTGAAGAGCTGCTCGCGGATGCCGTCGGCGACGGTGTCCGAGGTGATTCGCATGCCGGCATTGAACCGGCGTTCCCGCTGGTGTGGCGAGCCGATTACCCGGGCGGCCGGGCCGACGGCGGTGGGAGCTGCCGGCGTCAGCCCGCTCGCCGTTCGGCGGCGATGATCAGGTCCAGGTTGCCGCGGGTCGCTTCGAGTTCGCCGATGGCCTCGCCGATCCGGTCCCGGTGCTTGACCAGCTCGTCGACCAGCTCGGGGCAGCCGGGCGCCAAGAGATCGTCGTCGTCGACCATGCACGGCAGCGCTTGCACGATCTGCGCGATGCTCAACCCGGCCGCGAGCAGGACCCTGATCCGGCGCACGGCCGCCACGTCCGCGTCGCGGTAGACGCGGTAGCCGCTCGGCCGCCGTTCCGGGTGCAGCAGGCCGTGCTCCTCGTAGTACCGCAACGCGCGCTCGCTGACGGCGGTCCGTCGCGACAGCTCCCCGATCCGCACCCCGGCTCCCGACTTGACTCTGACGCCGATGTCAAGGTTTAGCTTAGCCGCCATGACACCCGTGACCGTCCTCGGACTCGGACCGATGGGCCGGGCGCTGGCGACCGCGTTCGCCGCCGCCGGCCATCCCACCACCGTGTGGAACCGCACGCCGGGCAAGGGAGACGACCTCGACGCCACCACGGCGGCCACCGCCGCCGAGGCGATCGCCGCCAGTCCCCTCGTCGTCGTGTGCGTGCTGAACCACCAGGCCGTGCGCTCGGTGCTCGAACCCGACGCGCTGACGGGCCGCACCCTGCTCAACCTCACCAACGGCTCGCCGACGCAGGCCCGCGAGATGGCCGCGTGGGCGGCGGGGCACGGCGTCGACTACCTCGACGGCGTGCTGCTGAACGGGGTCGTCGGCGGGCCGGGGGCGGCTTTGCTCTACAGCGGACCGGAGGACGTCTACCAGGCGCACCGGGCCACGTTGTCCGCGCTCGGCGAGCAGGGGACGTACCTCGGCGCGGATCCCGGCCGGGCGGCCGCGTTCAACGCCTCGCTGCTGGACCTGTTCTGGACGTCGATGTTCGGAGTCGTGCACGCGTTCCGGTTGGCCGCCGCCGAGCAGATCACCCCGGCCGAGCTCGCCGGGCACGCGAAGGTGATGGCCGGCCTGGTCCCCGGGCTCATCGACGTGGTCGCCGAGCACCTCGCCGCCGACCACTTCCCCGGCGACGCCTCCACCCTCGTCTCGGCGGCGGCGATCCTGGACGACGTGATCGACACCGTCCGGGCCAACGGCCTGGACGACGGCGTCCTCGACGCCGGACGTGCCGCCGTGCGGCGGGCGATCGACGCCGGGCACGGCTCGGCCGGCTTCTCCCGCCTCGCCGTGCTCTGAGCACCGACACGGCGCACGGCCGCCCGACCCGGAAGCCGCCCCCTCGCAACGCCGGGTCCGGCGGGCGAGGCAGGATCGTGGCATGAGCCTCGATCCACAGCGGGCAGCGGTGCTGGCGCTGCACTGGCAGGTCAACGTCATCAAGCCGGAGGGGTTCTTCGGGCCGATGCTGGCCGAGCCCGTGGCCCGCAGCGGCGTCGTCGGACGAGCGGCGCGTTTTCACGAAGCGGTCGGTGTCCCCGTGTTCTTCACCAGGTTCACCATTCCCGAGGGCGAGGGCGGGCTGGTGCGCAACACCGGCTTCATGCGGGCCGTCGGCGACGCGCAGGAGGCGTTCCGGCCCGACGCGCCCGGCGCGCGGCTGATCCCGGAGCTGGCGGGCGGCACACCGACCGTCGTCGACAACCAGAAGCTGTCCGGCCTCGCCGGCAACGACCTGGCCGCCCGGTTGACCGAGCGGGGCGTCGACACGCTGCTGCTGACCGGTGTGGCCACCAACCTGACCGTCGAGCAGACCGCGCGCCACGGCACCGACCTCGGCTTCACCGTGCACGTGGTCAGCGACTGCGTGACCGCGGCCGACGACGCCGCCCACACCGCTTCCCTGGCGAACCTCGACCTCACCACGGCGGGCTGCCTGACCGCGGACGAGGTCCTGGAACTCCTGCGCGCGCGGTCCTGAGAGGACGTCAGGACGCGGGCAGCGAGACGAACCCCTCGCGCACGAGCCAGTCGCGGGCGACGGCGGCCGGGTCCCGGCCGTCGACGTCCACCTCCGCGTTGAGCGCGCGCACGGTGTCGTTGTCCAGCTTCGCCACGATCGGCGCCAGCACCTCGGCGACCTGCGGGTGCGCGGCGTGGAAGTCCTGGCGCAGCACGACCGCGGCGTTGTAGCGGGGGAAGAACTTCTTGTCGTCCTCCAGCACGACCAGGTCCAGCGCGACGATGCGGCCGTCGGTGGTGAACACCTCGCCGAAGTTGCACAGCCCCGTGGACGTCGCGGTGTAGATCGTGCCGGTGCCGAAGGTCTTGACCTCCGCCGCGGCGGCGTCGAAGCCGTAGGCCTTCGCCACGCCCGGGAACCCGTCGTTGCGGCTGACGAACTCGGTCTCCAGGCAGAACACGGCCTCGTCCGGCGAGCGGCCGATCAGGGCGGCCATGTCCGAGGTGGTCCGCAGGCCGTTGGCGCGCGCGAACTCCTCGGTGACGGCGAAGGCGTAGGTGTTGTCGATCGCGGAGTAGTCGAGCCAGACCAGGCCGTTGCGGGCCAGGTCGGCGTCGCGGACCGCCTCGTACTGCGCCCGCTCGTCCGGGATCGGGTCGGTGTTGCCCAGGTAGCTGATCCACCCGGTGCCGGTGTAGTCCCAGGACAGGTCGATGTCGCCGGTGATCAACGCCTGGCGGGAGCTGTTGGAGCCCTGGATGTTGGTCATGTCCCGCACCTCGGCGCCCGCCGCGACGAGGGCGACCTCGGCGAGGTAGCCGAGGACCTGGTTCTCGGTGAAGTCCTTGGAGCCGACCGCGATCTCCACGCCGGCCAGTTCGGGCACGGGCCGGATCGAGCCCGGCCCCACGTCGAACGGCAGCGCGAACGACGACTCCAGGCCGCAGCCGGACGTCAGCAGCGCCACCGCCACGACCGCCAGTCGCGTGATCCGCCTCATCGCAGCCCCTTCGGTCCCAGGTAGGTCTCGACGAGCGCGCCCAGCCAGTCCACGAGCAGCGCGAGACCGACCGCCAGCACCGCGCCGGTGATCAGCACGGGCACCCTGGCCAGCTTGTAGCCGGTGTCGATCAGCAACCCGAGGCCGCCGCCGTTGACGAACACCGCCAGCGTGGCCACGCCGACCGCGTGCACCAGCGCCGTGCGCAGCCCGGCCAGGATCAGCGGCACGGCCAGCGGCAGCTCGATCCGCCGCAGCACGGTCGCGGCGGACATGCCGATGCCGCGGCCGGCGTCGACGAGCGCCGGGTCGACGCCCTGGAGCCCGACCATGGTGTTCCGCAGCACGGGCAGCAGCGTGTAGAACGCGATCGGCAGCACCGCCGCCCACAGCCCTTCCAGGCCGGAGACCAGGAAGAACAGCACCAGGATGCCGATCGCGGGCGAGGCCTGGCCGATCGTGGCGAGGCCGAGGAACAGCGGCGCGGCCCGGCGTGCCCACCGGCGGGTGAGCACGATGCCGAGCGGCACCGCCACGACCAGGACGAGCCCGGTCACCACCAGGCTGATCACCAGGTGGTCCCAGGTCGCGGACACCAGGGAGGAGGCGTTGAGGCTCTGCCGCTCGATCGAGTCGAGGTCGCGGGTGAACGCCCAGAGCAGCACGCCGCCGACCAGCGCCACCACGACGACCGGCTGGACCAGCAGGCGGAGCCGTTCGGCCCGCGGCGGCGAGGTGGTCGTGGCGGCGGCGGTCCGGAGGTCGGCCGCGGCCGTCACGCGTCCGCCTCCGCGTGCTCGTCGCGCAGCTTCCGCACCGTGCCGATCACGGCGTCCATCTCGACCAGCCCGACGTACTCGCCGCGCGAGCCGGTGACGACCGCCGCGCCGCCTTCGGTGAGGATGGCCTCCAGGGCGTCCTGGAGGGTCGACTGGAGCGTCACCGAGTCGCCGACGGGCCGCGGTTGCCCCGGACCGCGCACCCAGCTCACCGGGCGGTTGCGGGCGTCCAGCAGCAGCGCGTGGCGGCGCCCGGACCCGGCGAGCCTGCCGAGGACGTCGGCGGGCCGGTCGGTCGCCGGCGCGGTCACCGCCTGGCTCAGCTCGACCTCGCGCACCCGGCGCAGCCTGAGCTGCTTGAGCGACGCGCCGGCGCCGACGAAACCGGCGACCGTGTCGTCGGCGGGGTTGGCCAGGATCGCCTCGGGGGTGTCGTACTGGAGCAGGCGCGACCGGGGGCCGAGCACCGCGATCCGGTCGCCGATCTTGACCGCCTCGTCGAAGTCGTGCGTGACGAACACGATCGTCTTGCGCAGCTCGGACTGCAGCCGCATCAGCTCGTCCTGGAGGTTGCCGCGCGTGATCGGGTCGACCGCGCCGAACGGCTCGTCCATCAGCAGCACGGGCGGGTCCGCGGCGAGCGCGCGGGCGACGCCGACGCGCTGCTGCTGGCCGCCGGAGAGCTGCCGCGGGTAGCGGTCGCGGAACTCGGCCGGGTCGAGCCCGACCAGGTCCAGCATCTCGTCCACCCGGTCGGCCACCCGCGGGCGGCGCCAGCCGAGCAGGCCGGGGACCGTGCCGACGTTCTGGCCGACGGTCAGGTGCGGGAACAGCCCCGCCTGCTGGATGGCGTACCCGATGCCGCGGCGCAGCTCGTCGGGGTTCAACGACAGGGTGTCCGCGCCGTCGATGGTGATGCGACCCGAGGTCGGCTCGATCAATCTGTTGATCATCCGCATCGTGGTGGTCTTGCCGCACCCGGACGGGCCGACGAGCACCACGGTCTCCCCCGCCGGGATGGTCATGCTGACCGACTCCACCGCGGGCGCCTCGACGCCGGCGTAGCGCTTGGTCACGTCGACGAGCCGGATCTCACTGGCCACGGATCCCCCTGGAAACGGTGTAGCGGCCGATCAGCGCGAAGATCCCGTCCAGGACCAGCGCGAGGACGACGATGCCGAGCGTGCCCGCCACCGCCTGGTTGGTTGCGTTCGCGCTGCCCGCCCTGGTCAGGCCGGCGAAGATCTCCACGCCGAGGCCGGGCCCGCGGACGTAGGCGGCGATCGCGGCGATGCCCATCAGCATCTGGGTGGCGATCCGCGTCCCGGTCAGGATCGCGGGCCAGGCCAGCCTCAGCTCGACCCTGGTCAGCACGCCCACCCTGCTCATCCCGACGCCGCGGGCCGCGTCGCGCACGGCCGGGTCGACGCCGCCGAGACCCACGATCGTGTTGCGCACGACCGGCAGCAGCCCGTACAGCACGAGCGCGACGACGGTCGGCGGCACGCCCAGCCCCAGCACCGGGATCAGCAGGCCGAGCAGGGCGAACGACGGGATGGTGAGGATCGCGCTGGTCAACGCCGTCGCGGCGGTCGAACCGAGCGGGCTGCGGTACACCGCGACACCGATGCCGACGCCGATCACCGCGGCCAGCAGGGCGCACTGCACCACGGCGCTGACGTGCAGGAGGGCCTCGACCAGCAGTCGGTTCCACCGGTCGACCAGGAACTCCCCGAAGCTCACGTCGTGGCCCCCGGTTCGCCGGCCGCGACGGTCTTGGTCCACACAGGACGGATAAGGCAACCCCCTCGTCCGGGACGCGCTGTCCTAAGTGCACAGCGGCTCGTCACCGCCGCACACCGCACCGCGCGGCGACACCGCGGTGCCGGCGTGCCGAGCGGTCCCGGCACCGTACCGCGATCTTGCCGCAAGGCGTCGCCGGCCGACCTGCCGATCAGCTGACGATCCCGCGAAGTGGTGTCCCGGCCGGACGCCGATGCCCGCCCGCGGACCGGTGTCCGACCGGTCGAGGGCGCAAGGGCAGCAGGAGGACGGCCGCTCGACAGGGGCGACCCGAAGTGCGTTCACCGGCCGTCGTGCGGGGAATGCGATTTCCAGCCACCGTGGAATCATTCCCGCACTATTGCGGAAATTTGGTCGCATTCGAGATTCAGCTGTCGTTGACACCGTGCTGGAATCGGTGTTATCCCTTTTCACGAGCTCGGTCGGAGGGCGGAATGACTGATTCGACGGACCAACGGCGGCCCGGTTTCCGAGTTCCGCTCATCGTCCTGTTCGTCCTGGTGACCGCCGTGGTCACCTCGGTGTCGGCACGCCTGGTCGCGGACGTCGCCGAGTGGTGGCGGGCGGACGGCGTCCCCTACCTCGCCGCGACCGCGGTGATGCTGGTGCTGTCCAGCGTGCTGATCAACGCCCTGCCGCGCGCGGTGCGGGAGTTCTGGCAGTGGGAGGGGCCCTTCCCCGCCGCGGCGGACCGCGTCCGGAAGGCGTTGGGCAGGCCGCGGAAGGCGGTGGCCGTCCTGGTCACGGTCCTCCTCCTCGGCCTGGGCAGCTACGTGCTGCTGCCGCCGCCGCTGGAGGCCGGCGAGCTGGTCCTCATGACGGCGACGGACCTGAGTCCCCACGACCCGCGGACCACGGTGATCGAGCAGTGGAACGAGAGCCACCCGCGAAACCCGGTCATCGTCGAAACCGCGGCGGGCGAGACCGAGGAGCAGCACGAGCGCATGGTCAACGACGTCGAGGACGGCGGCGCGCACAAGGCCGACGTCTACCTCCTCGACGTGGTGTGGATGCGGGAGTTCATCGACCACGGCTACCTCCGCGAACTGGACCGGTCGAAGCTCGCCGGCGGCCTGGACGACTTCGTCGCGCCGGTCCGGCGCACCTGCGAGGAGGTGGGCGGACCGCTGTGGGCGCTGCCGCTCAACACCGACGTCGGGCTGCTCTACTACCGCACCGGCGTCCCGGGCCTCGCCCCGCCGACCAGTTGGGACGGGCACTCCGGCGTCCTCGCCACCCAGGCGCTCGGCGGGCTGGAGGCGGCCACCACCGCGCAGTTCTCGGACGAGATGCTCATGGTCGAGGCGCTGGAGGCCATCTGGGCGGCGGGAGGCCGCGTGGTGACCGAGGACGGCCGCGTCAGGCTCACCCCGGACGGCAGCCAGGTGCAGTTCACCGAGGACGACTACGAGGGCATGCGCAACCTCAACGCGATGGCGACGGCCCCGCGCGTCGCCCTCTCCGACCCGCGACCCGAGGACACCACCGCGTCCCACGCCGTCGAGCAGTTCGCCGCCGGGCGCACGGCGTTCATGCGGAACTGGGCGGTCGCCGACGAGCAGCTGACCGACCTGCGGGACGAGCTGGACGCCAAGGGCGTCACCTTCCGCACCGCGCCGCTGCCCCGGTCGAGCGTGTCGGAGGCGAGCAGCGTGCTCGGCGGGCAGAACCTCGCGATCTCGGCGCACAGCGACAAGCCGAAGGCCGCGCAGGCCCTGATCCAGTTCCTCACCAGCACGCAGAGCCAGCAGATCCTCGCCGAGGTCGGCGGGTTCGCGCCGACCCGGGACTCGGTGTACGACCGGGCCGAGGGCGAGCACTTGGTGCAGGTGCGGACCGCGTTGCGCAACGCCGGGCTCCGGCCGGTCACGCGCAGCTACACCGAGTTCAGCCGGAGGTTCCGCGAGGCCGTCAGGGGCGTGGTGACCGAGCAGGACCGCATCTCCGACGCCGTGGCCCGGGAGTTGGCGGAGATCCTGCGGAAGTGACGGCCGGGTCGACCCGCTGACCGCGTCGACGCGTGCCCGGTGGAGCTCCGCGCGCTGTGTCGGTTCAGTCCGCCACCTGTCACCCGTTCGGCCCAGCACGCGGGCCGCCGAGTCGACCATCGCGAGGCACGTCCCGGGTACGGACGGGCAGACCTGCCCCGACGGACTTCCGGCGCGCCCGTGCCACGTGGTGGGCTCAAGCCGGCTCCCTGCCGCCGGGCGGACGGGGGTTCCGGAGGACCGGTACCGGCCCCGGTGCCGGTGCGGAGGTGCGAGGCGATGTGGTCCCACGAGGACGGAGGTCGCGTGGCGGACGGTTCCACGCCCGAGAGGTTCGCGGGCGACCTGTTCCTCGACCTGGCGGTCAAGGGGTGGCTGGTGGTGGAGCCGGCGGAGGCCGAGCGGGTCATCGCCGGCTTGGAGCGGACCCTGGAGGTCGTCCGGTCGCGGGCGCACCGGACCGAGGTGTCGAGGCGGCTGCGCAGCGCGGCGGGCGACGACATCGACCCGGAGGTCGACCGGCTCGTGGTCGACACGGTGTTCGCCGAGCAGATCATGGCGGGCTCGTGGGAGCGCGCGCTGGTCGAGCTGCCGAAGTACATCGAGGCGTTCCGGATGGCCGCCCGCAACGCGCCCCGGCGTGAGCCGTGACGCCCACGCCGAGCGACATCGCGTCGTGCGACCTGCGGTTCGAGCTGGGCGCGGCCGTGGAGGACCTCCGCCACTACCGGGAGACCGGTGACCACACCACGGTCGAGCTGATGCTCGCCTGGATCGACGCGCTGCTCGACGAGTGGAACCGCCGCGCCCGGTGAACCGCGCGGGACGGGCTCCACCGCGCACGAGCATCACCACGCACAAGTCGCGCCGCACAAGTCTCACCACGCACAAGTCCCACCGCGCACGAGTCTCGCCACGCACGAGTTCGCCGCGCACCACAACGGGTGCGCGGCGGTCACAGGAGCGACGACGCGAGGTCGGGGTCAGCCGGCGATGTCGCCCAGCTCGCCGCTGACGTTGAGCAGCTGGGCGCAGTTCGGCGCCTGCCGGCCGCTCGCCGGCGTGCCGGGCCGGGCGCAGTCGACCGTCGCGGTCACCGTGCCGTTCTCCGGGATGTCGATCGGCGTCACCCAGTGGTAGTCCTGGTTGCGGAACGTCTCCAGCGCGATCACGGTGATCGTGCGCTCCCCGAACGCGATCGTCAGCACGCCCTCGTCGCCCTGGTGGTTGGCCAGCACGATGTCGGTGATGTGGAAGACCTTGCCCGCGGGCACGACGTAGGTGCCGGTCGCGCGCTGACCCGCGTTCGCGCGGATCTCGATGGTGCCCGAGCTCTGCTCGCCGCCACCGCTCGTGCCGCGGCCCTGCCCCTGGCCCTGGCCTTGCCCCTGCCCCTGCTCGCCGGCGGGCTGTTGTTCCGACGCGCCTCCGGGCTGCTCGGCCGGCGCCTGCGGCTCGCCCGCCTGCGCGATCTCCTGGGCACGGCCGTCGGCCGCTTCCCGGGCGGCGCTGAGCACCGCCGGGCGCACCAGCAGCAGCCACGCCAGCAGCAGCGCCAACAAGGCGCCCAGCAGCGACAGCAGCCATCGGGACAGGATCGGGAGCTGCACCAGCTCGCCGGCCAGCTCGTGCTCGCGCCGCTCGTCGGCCGCCAGGGCCACCGCGTCCAGCCGCACCGGCCACACCGCGGGCTTGCCGAACCACAGCAGCTTCGCCACCCGGGCGCGCAGCTCCAGCTCGGCCTTCGCTCCGGGGTCCACAGTGGACGGCGCGGTGGACACGGCGACCTTCAGGTGGTCGTCGGCTTCGGGCAACGAGAGCGTCACGACGGTCGGCGTGTTGCCGTTGTTCCGCACCTCGACGCGGTAGCGCGCGCTGCGCCACGCGCGACGGCGCTTGGGGATCAGTCGGGCCCGCTGCTCCGCGAACGGTTCGATGATCACGGTCGTCTCGGTCACGACCGCCGACTCCGGCCGTTCGGCGGGCAGCACCCGCACGCCGAGCGGCACCTCTCCCGCGCGCACCTCGGGTGAACGCGGTGGGCGCAGCACTATGGCGACCTGCTCCGAGGTCCCGGGGTACAGCGACAGCCGTGCCGGTTCGACGGTGGTCCAGGGGGCGCACCCGCCCACCACCTCGAACTCGTACGCCTCGACGATGTCGCTGTCGTTGCGCACCGTCATCGTCGTGCTGGTCTCCTGACCGGGCGTGACAACCACGGTGGGGAGACCGAATTCGGTCGTTGTGGTCACCCGACGAACGGTAGGGACGCCGCCACCGGCCCGGACAGGGAGAAAAGGGCACTGTGCGGGCAAACCCGTGCACCGAAGGCCCCGCGCCGGTGCCCCGAAGCCCTCGCCCGGCCCACGATGGTCCGGACGAGGTCGCCGACACCGCGCGGTCCGGTCGTTCCACAGGAGGTTGTCATGACCAGGATTCCGGTGGCCGTGTACGCCGAGGACCCGGTGCTGAAGGCCGGCATCACGCACCAGCTGCGGCCGCGGTCCGAGGTCGAGGTGGTGCGGCCGGACGAGGAGGCGCGCGCCGCCGTGTCGCTCGTCGTCGTGGACCGGGTGGACGAGGAGGCGGCCCGGTTGCTTCGCCGGTTGAGGCAGTCCACCACCACGCGCGTAGGCCTGGTGGTGGGGCACTTCGACCAGGACGCGCTCCAGATCACCATCGACTGCGGGGTGACGGCGGTGATCCGGCGCGCCGAGGCGCACCAGGACCGGCTCGTCAGCACGATTTCCGCGCTGGTCAAAGGGGAAGCGGTGCTGCCCGGCGACCTGCTCGGCACGCTGCTCGACCACGTGGGCCGGTTGCAGCGCAGCGTGCTGGACCCCAACGGCCCGTCGCTGTCCACGCTCACCGCACGTGAGGCGGACATGCTGCGGCTGGTGTCCGAGGGCTTCGACACCACCGAGATCGCCGCCAAGACGTCGTTCTCGGAGCGGACGGTGAAGAACGTCCTGCACGAGGTCACCACCCGGCTGAACCTGCGCAACCGCGCGCACGCCGTCGGCTACGCCATGCGGCACGGCCTGATCTGAGTTGCCCGAACGGCCCGGGGTCGTGCCCCGACCGTGCCCGCCCGGACCTCCGCGCCGCGCGGTGGGCCGGCCGACGATTCCGGCACATGCCCCAGACGGAGGTGGAACCTTGTCGAGCTGGTTGCCGACCCGACCCCTCGCCACGATCGGCGCGGCGGTGGCGCTGAGCGCCGCGGTCGTCGCGGTGCACGACGTCGCCACGTCGGTGTCGGCGGCGGTGCTCCAGGACGACCCCGTGTCCGGCCGGATCGCCTACGCGGGCACCGGGCACCGCAGCATCGGCGCGGTCACCGGTCCCGTGCCCGAGCAGCCGCGGCCGAGCGCGCCGCTGTTCGGCGCCGGACCCGCGCACCACGACGACCACGTCTCGGCGCGCGGCGGGCTGGTGGTGTTCACCAGCCTGCGCGACGGGCCGGAGCCGCAGGTGTACCTGCGCGCGGCCGACGGTTCGGTGCGCAGGCTCACCGAGGGCCTCGACGCGGGCCACCCCCGGCTGTCCCCCGACCTGCGGACGGTGGTGTTCGACTCGCGCGAGGACGGCGCGCGCGACCTGTGGCTGGTCGGCGTGGACGGCACGGGGCTGCGCAGGCTGACCGACACGCCGTCCGACGAGGCGTGGCCGACGTTCGCACCGGACGGCGCGAGCGTCGCGTTCTCCGGCGACCGCGACGGCGCGCGGGAGATCTACCGCGTCCCGGTGGGCGGCGGCCGGGTCACCCGGGTCACCGACGAGCCGGACGGCGACGCGGGCGAGCCGGACTGGAACCCGCGGGACGGCCGCATCGCCTACACCCTGGACGTCGGCGGCGTCCCGCGGCCGCGCGTGCTCGACGGTGGCCGGGTCGGCGCGCCGGTGCTGGGCGGCGACCAGGCCGGGTGGCGTGGCCGCTGGCCCGTCTGGCTGCCGGACGGCGCCGGCCTGCTGTTCCTCAGCACCGACCAGGTCTGCTCGTGCCCGGCCGACCCGAACGTCGAGAAGGTGTACCGGGTCGACACCGGCCCGGGACTGCCCGTCACGACCGCGCCCGGCCTGCTGCTGGCGGAGAACCGCGCGGTCACCTCGCCGACGTGGCTGGTGGACGCGCGCGGCGAGCACCTGCTCGTGGCCCGCACGACCGCCGAGACCTACTTCACCGCGACGCTGCAGGACGTCCGGCCGGACGGCTCCGACCCGCGCGACCTGGGCGTGCCGGTGCTGCGCGAGGACCCCGGGATCGCCGACGACCCCAACCTGCTGTTCCACCCGCGCGAGGGCTACGACCCGTGGACGCAGCGGCAGTCCTACTCCCCCGACGGCCGCACGATCGCGCTGAGCCGGTTCGAGGACGTCGACGGCCGGCGGGTGCAGCGGCTGTGGCTGGTGGACGCCGACGGCGGCAACGCGCGGCGGCTGCCGGTCGCGGACCGGCAGCCGGCGGACTGGGAGTTCGACGCGGTCTGGTCGCCGGACGGCCGGTTCCTGGCGTTCGCCCGCCGCACGCCGGGCGGCGTGCGGCCCGAGGGCGGTGCGAGCCGCATCGTGGTCGTCGAGGCCGCGACCGGCGCGGTGGCGGGGCGGCTGACGCCACCGCCGTCCGCCGCCGACCAGGAGGACACCCAGCCCGCGTGGTCACCCGACGGCACGACGCTGGCGTTCACCCGCGGTCGGGTCTTCGACGGCCCCACCGGCGAGGTGCGCGACAACCACGTGTGGACCGCCCGGACCGGGACGCTGGACCGGCAGCGGGACGTGTCGGCGGCGGTCTGCGGGTTCGACTGCGAGGTGACCGACGACAGCTCGGTGTTCAGCCCGGACGGCCGCGCGTTGGCGTTCAACCGCGAGGCCGATGGCGTGCTGCTGGTGTCGTTGGCGGACAACGGGTGCCGCGTGGTGCTGCCCTCGGGGGCGAACACGTGCGCCACGCCGTTGACCGCGCCGCCTTCGGGGCCGTTCCAGCCCAGGGACGTGTCGTTCTCGCCCGACGGCGACCGCGTGGTGCTGACCGCGCGCCGCGTGGGTGACCTGGCGTCGCCGGAGGAGCTGGCGGTGGTCGACCTCGGCACGGGCGCGGTGCGGCGGATCACGGCCGACCTGCCGGGCAGGCAGAAGGAACCGACCTGGCAGCAGACGGTCGACCTGGCCGTCCAGGCGCCCGACACCACGCCGGACGCCGACACCGGCACGACCACGCCGGTGACGGTGACCGTGGTCAACCGCGGTCCGGCCACCTCCCCCGGCACCGCGTTGACCGTCGCCGTCCCGGACGGCGTGCGGTTGGCGGCGTTGCGCCCCGCGCGCGGCACCTGTGACGTGGCCGGGTTGCGGTGCGACCTCGGGGTGGTGGGGCCCGGTGCGTCCGTGGACGTCGTCGCCGACGTGGTGGGCGTGGTGCCCGGACGGCGGAGCGTCACCTGGTCGGTGGCGGGCGCCGTGCTCGACGTGCTGCCGTCCGACAACGCCGCGGCGACGGCGATCCCGGTGCGCGACCCGGTGGCCGGACCGCCGCCGCCCGCGCCGCCGCCCGCCGTGCCGCCGGCCGGTCCTTCGCTGGCCGTGGTGGTGCAGCCGGATCCGTCCTATGTGGGCGGACGGGCGACGGTGAGCTACACCGTGCGCAACGGCGGCGGCGCCCTGGCCACCGGGCTGCGGCTGGACTTCGCGCTGCCCGCGCAGGTGCCGGTGGCGGCCCTGCCGCCGGGGTGCGCGAACACCGGGTGCCCGGTGCCGGACCTGCCGCCGGGCGCGTCGCAGGTGGTGCAGGTCGTGCTCGCGCCGAACGCGCCGCTCCAGACCACCGTGCGCGGGACGTTGCGCACGACCGGCACGGACGCCGACCCGGCGGACAACGTGGCCGCCGCGCCGATGCGCGTGCTGCGGCCCCGGATCGAGGCCGTGCCGCCGATCGGTGAACCCGGTTTCGTCACGTCGGTGCGCGGCGTGGACTTCCCGCCCGGCGTGCCGGTGCGGCTGTCCTGGTCGCCCGGCATCACCGCGGCCGCGACGCCGACCGTGCCGCGCCCGGACGGCGGGTTCACCGCGCAGTTGCTCATCCTCGCCAAGGACCAGACCGGGAGGCGGACGATCACCGCCGCCGGAGCCGGTTTCGAGCCCGCCACCACCGGGTTCCTCGTCGTGCCCGGCTCCGTGGGGCCGCCCGACGAGGTGCGGCGCAGGTGACGACGAGGAGGTTGCCGTGATCCACGAGGTCGACGAGGGGATCCGCCGGCTGCTCCAGGCCGGCGGGGTGCCCGGCGGCGGTGGCGAGCTCGCGTTCGAGGCGCCGACCACCGACTGGACGGCACGGCGCAACGCGCCGACCGTCAACGTGTTCCTCTACGACATCCGCGAGGACGAGAGCCGGCGCAGCGCGGGCGACCTGGAGGTGTTCGAGGGCGGCGAGCTGGTCGGGCACCGCAGGCCGCCCCGCTGGTTCCGGCTGTCCTACCTGGTGACGGCGTGGACGAACCGGCCGCAGGACGAGCACCGGCTGCTGTCGGGGGCGTTGGTGTGCCTGGCGGGCCACAGCAGGCTGGCGTCGGAGTGGCTGACCGGGTCGCTGGCCGAGCTCGACCTGAGCGTGCTGCTGGAGTCGGGCGGCCCGGTGTCGGAGGGCCGGGCGGCGACGGACGTGTGGTCGGCGCTCGGCGGGCGGCTCAAACCGGCCGTCAACCTGGTCGTGACCGCGCCGGTGGCCGGTGTCGTGACCCCGCTCGCCCCGCCGGCCGCCGGCGGCCTGGTCCTGGTCGGCGGCCCCGAGGAGGACGCCCGCAGGCTGCGTTACGACGACGTCGCCGGCGACGGCGGTTTCGCGCCCGCTCGTGCCCGACCCGCCGACCGGCGGCGACGCGGCGGCCCGATCCGATGACGACGACGGCCCGCTCACCCGCGCGGACCGCCGTGACGCCCGGCAGCTATCGACAGGGTGGTGCGAACCGATGACCGTGACGACACCGACGGCGACGACGTCCGAGGCGCGGGACCTGGCCTACCTGTGGGCGAGGCTGGGCGCGGTCGAGTGGCGGGTGCGCCGGGCGGTCGCCCTGCGGCTGGCCGACGACCCCTCGCCGGACGACCCGCACCGCGGCCTCTACCTGACCGCCGACGCGGTCCGGCGCATCCTCGACGGGCAGCCCGAACCGCTGCCACCACCGGAGGCAGCCCCGGACCTCGACGTGCTCGCCGCGCTGGTGCCCGAGCCGGGCCCCCGGCTGCTGACCCTCGCGCGGCGGTTCGACCTCGAACCGGTGGACGTCGAGTTCCTGCTGGTGGCCCTGGCGCCGGACGTGGACGCCCGGTTCGAACGCCTCTACGGCTACCTCAACGACGACCTCACCCGCCGCCGGGCGACCGTGGGGCTGGCGCTCGAACTGTGCGGGCTGCCCGCGGCCGGCGCGGGGCGGTTCCGGTTCGCCGCGTCCGCGCCGCTGGTCGCGGCCGGCCTGGTCGAGGTGCGCGACGACGCGCTGCCCGCGTTGTCCCGGTCCTTGCGCGTGCCCGACCGGGTGGTCGCCCACCTGCTCGGCGACGACGAGCCCGACCCGGCGATCGGCGGCACGGCCCGCCTGGCGCCCGCGGGCGTCGACCCGGAGCCGTCGGCCGAACGGCTCGCCGCCGGGCTGCCCGCCGGCATCCGGTCGGTCCACCTGCGCGACACCGACGGCGACGCGGGCCGGCTCGCGGTGGACGCCCTGGCCGCGGCCGGTCGTGACGCCGTGGTGCTGGACGTCACGGCGTTGGTCGACCGGCCGCACCCGCCGCTCGCGGAGGTCGTCCGGGAGGCCCGGTTGCGCGGCGCGGGACTGGTGCTCGGCCCGCTGGAACCGCTGCTGCCCGAACGCGCCCGGCTGATCCGCGACCTCACCGCGCTGGCCGGCGACGTGCCGCTGTTCCTGCACAGCCGGCGGCACTGGGACCCGCGCTGGACGCCGCACCCGGTGGTGTCGGTGCCCGTGCCGCCGCCGACTGCGGACCGGCGGGCGCGGCGGTGGGCGCGGGCGCTGGCCGACGTCACCGGCACGGCGGCCGATCCCGCGCTCGTCGCCGACCTGGCCGGGTACCGGCTGGGCGCCGACGAGGTGGACCGCGCGGTCACCGTCGCCGCACGTCTGGCGCTGCTGGAGGACCGACCCGTCGACCTGGGGCACGTCCGGGCCGGGGTGCGGGCCCAGAACGGCGCCGGGTTGGAGCGGTTGGCCAGGCGGATCACCCCCGGCGTCGACTGGGACGACCTGGTCCTGCCGGCGCCGACCCGGCGGCAGCTGGAGGAGCTGGTGCTGCGCGCCCGGCACCGGGAACGGGTCCTCGGCCAGTGGCGCATGCGGCCCGGCGGCGGCCGTGGCCGCGGGGTGGTGGCGTTGTTCGCGGGCGAGTCGGGCACGGGCAAGACGATGTCGGCCGAGGTCGTGGCCGGCGCGGTCGGCATGGACCTCTACGTGGTCGACCTGTCGTCGGTGGTGGACAAGTACGTCGGCGAGACGGAGAAGAACCTGGAACGGATCTTCACCGAGGCCGCGGGCGTGCACGGCGTGCTGCTGTTCGACGAGGCGGACGCCGTGTTCGGGAAGCGCTCGGAGGTCAAGGACGCTCACGACAAGCACGCCAACATGGAGTCGGCGTACCTGTTGCAGCGGATGGAGTCCTTCGACGGCATCGCGGTGCTCACCACCAACCTGCGGTCCAACTTGGACGAGGCGTTCACCCGGCGGATCGACGTGATCGCCGACTTCCCGGTGCCCGACTCGACGCAGCGGCTCGCGCTGTGGGACCGCTGCCTCGGCTCGCGGCTGCCCCGGGCGGACGACCTCGACCTGGCGTTCTGCGCCGAGCGGTTCGAGCTGGCCGGCGGGTCGATCCGGGCGTGCGCGGTGACCGCCGCCTACCTGGCCGCCGCCGCCGAGCGGCCGGTGCGGATGACCGACGTGCTGGCCGCCGTGCGGCAGGAGTACCGCAAGCTCGGCAGGCTCGTGCTGCCCGGCGAGTTCGGCCCGTGGGCGGAGACCGACCAGCTCTGACGACCCGTGTGCCGACGAGCGCCCGCCCCGCCGCGGGCGCTCCTCGGCGTGCCCGGACCACGGCCGGCCGGCCGCACCGGCGCAACGGTCCGGCCGGCGTGCGGAACAGCGCGTCCTCAGGAGGCAGCGGCGGGAGCCGGACCGCCGATTGCCTGTTGGTGCAGCGGGAGTGCCCTCGACCGGGGCCCGCCGGTCCTGCCGCCGCACGCGTGCGCGGGCGACGCTTGTGGTGCCAGAGCGGAAGAGCAGACAAGGAGCGACCATGCCGCAGTACCTCTCGCCCGGCGTGTACGTGGAGGAGGTCCAGACCGGTGCCCGCCCGATCGAGGGAGTCGGCACCGCGGTGGCCGCCTTCGTCGGCTTCGCCGAACAGGGCCCCTTCCACCAGCCGACCCTGGTCACCAACTGGAACCAGTACGTGCGCGACTTCGGCGGCTTCACCGAGGACGCCTACCTCCCGCACGCCGTCTACGGCTACTTCGCCAACGGCGGTGGCGCGGCGTACGTGGTGCGGGTGGGCGGTCCGGCGGGCAACGGCGAGGACGTGCCCGCCGCGCCGGTGCCCGTGACGCTGGGCGGGCTGCGGATCTCCGCCCTGCCCGCCGCCGGCCCGGACGTCTCCGTCGAGGTCTCCGACGCCGACGGCGAGAACCCGCCGGAGGACCGCTTCAAGCTGCTGGTCCGCCAGGGCGACAAGGTCGTGGAGACCTTCGACGTGTCGACCCGCAGGAACCTCAAGAACTACGTGGTGACGCAGGTCGCCGAGCGGTCGAAGCTGATCGAGGTGACCGAGCAGTCCGGCACGGCGCTGACCAGGCCGGACAAGCAGTCGGTCCCGCTGCCCGCCGCGAAGGCGGCCGGGCCCGTGACGCTCGACGCGCAGGAGTACGTCGGCGACGCCGCGGCGCGCACCGGGTTCGGCGGCCTGGAGAACATCGACGAGGTCACCATGGTCGCGGTGCCCGACCTGATGAGCGCCTACCGGCGCGGCCTGATCGACCTGGAGGGCGTGCAGACCGTGCAGGCGGCGGTCGTCTCGCACTGCGAGCAGATGGGCGACCGGGTCGCGGTGCTGGACGCCCCGCCCGGGATGTCGCCGCAGCGCGTGCACAAGTGGCGGATGGAGGAGGCGAACCACGACTCCCGCTACGCCACCGTGTACTACCCGTGGATCAAGGTCTTCGACCCGGCGAGCGGCCGCAACGCGTTCGTGCCGCCGTCCGGCCACGTCGCCGGCGTGTGGGCGCGCAGCGACGCCGAGCGCGGCGTGCACAAGGCGCCGGCCAACGAGGTCATCCGCGGCGCGGTCGACCTGGAGGTGTCGCTCAGCAAGGGTGAGCAGGACCTGCTGAACCCGGTCGGCGTGAACTGCGTGCGCACGTTCCCCGGCCGCGGCATCCGCATCTGGGGCGCCCGCACGCTGTCGTCCGACCCGGCGTGGCGCTACCTGAACGTGCGGCGGCTGTTCAACTTCTTGGAGGAGTCCATCCTCCTGGGCACGCAGTGGGTGGTGTTCGAGCCCAACGACGACCGGCTGTGGGCCGGCATCCGCCGCAACATCACCGCGTTCCTCACCGAGCAGTGGCGTCAGGGCGCGCTGTTCGGCCGCACGCCGGACGAGGCGTTCTACGTCAAGTGCGACCGCGACAACAACCCGCCGGAGTCGGTCGACCTCGGCCAGGTGGTGTGCGAGATCGGCGTGGCGCCGGTCAAGCCCGCCGAGTTCGTGGTCTTCCGCCTCGCCCAGTTCTCCGACAACACCAGCCTCGTCAGCGAATAGCCCGCGGATCCCCGAAAGGCAGCACCAGTCATGGCAGACGGCGACGCACTCTCCACCCACATCTTCGGCCTCCAGCTCGGCGCGTACATGGTCGAGTCCTTGCAGGAGGTCAGCGGGGTGACGATCGAGGAGGACGTGGTCGAGATCTCGCAGGTGACCCCGCAGGGCAAGCCGTTGCTGCGCAAGCAGCCCGGCGCCCGCAAGGGCGGCGAGATCACGGTCACCAGGGGGATGGACAAGAGCAAGGAGTTCACCAAGTGGCTCAAGGAGACGGTGAACAAGGGTGACGTCGAGACGGCGCGCCAGAACATCACCATCGAGATCATGAACAGCAAGGGCGAGACCGAGCGGCGGCTGAACCTGGTCAACGGGTGGGTCAGCCGCTGGGAGGGGCCGTCGCTCAAGGCGGGCGAGTCCAGCGCCGCGTTGGAGAAGGTGACCATCACCTTCGAGGACATCACCCTGGAGGACTGATGAGGCGTCGGGTGATCGGGCTCGACTCGCTGGACGAGCTGGCGGAGCCCGCTGAGGTGGCACAGCCCGCCGTGGCGCGGGAACCGGCGCTGCGCACCGAGTTCGAGTTCGAGCTGCCGCGCGGTTACGTGGACGCCGACGGCGTGGTGCACCGCAACGGCCGGATGCGGCTGGCGACGGCCCGTGACGAGCTGCGCCCGCAGATCGACCTGCGGGTCAAGGAGAACCCGGGTTACCTCAGCGTGCTGCTGCTCAGCATGGTGATCACCGAGCTGGGCGCGGTGGACGAGGTGAACGTCGGCGTGGTGGAGCGGATGTACGCCACGGACATCGCGTTCCTCCAGGACTTCTACCGGCGGATCAACAGCGAGGGGCACACCCGCGCCGGGGTGACGTGCCCGTCGTGCGGCAGCGGGTTCGAGGTCGACCTGGCCGGTGGTCGCCTGGGGGAATCGTGACGTACGCGGCCGACCGGCTGCACGAGGAGGTCGCGTACGTGGCCTACCACTTCCACTGGGAACGAGACCGGATCCTCGACCTGGAGCACCACGAGCGCAGGCGTTGGGTCCGCGAGATCGCGCGCATCAACACCAGGGTGAACGAAGGGGGGTGACGTGATGGGCTTCTGGGACAGGTTCCGCCGCAAGGCCGTAGCGCCTACGCCGGCTGCGGCTCCCGCTGCGGCTGCGGCTCCGGCTCCTGGGTCCGATTCGGACGGTGGCTGGCGCGCGACCCGACCGATGGAGGGGGTGATCCAGCGCAAGGGCATCGCGGTGGGTGACGGACTGCGGTTCCGGAGCGGCCTGGCGGCTTGGCAGGACCACACGTTCAGCGGCGACCTCGGCCACGCGGTCCTGCCAGGCGCTCCGGTCGGTGTGATGCACGGCCTGGCCCGGCCCACCGGCGCACCCGGCGGCTACGCGGGGACGGACCACCTCACCGTCGCCCTGCCCGACAACCCTGCTGCGCAAGAATCCCCATCCCCGACCGACAGCTCCAGCACCACCGGCACGATCACCACCCCGACCACCAGCCCTACCGCCCCGGTCGGCAAAGTCGGACAGGTCGGCAAGGTCGCCCCAGTCGGCAAGGTCGCACAGGTCGGCCAGCCCGACCAGAAGCCAACGGTGGCACAGCGGTCGCCGGCCACCTCGAAGCCGGCCGTCACGCAGCGGCGGACGGCCACTCCAAACCCAGCCACTCCAACCAACCCAGGCGCTCGGGTCACCCCAGCTACTCGGCCCGCCCCGGTCGCTCCGGTTGCTCGGCCCGCCCCGGTCGACCCGGTTGCTCGGCCCGCCCCGGTTGCTCGGCCCGCCCCGGTTGCTCGGGTCGCCCCGGTCACCCCGGTCGCCCCGGTCGCCCCGGTCGCCCCGGTCGCCCCGGTCGCCCCGGAGCCGATGATCGCGCAGCGATCACCAGCCACCACCCCGATTTCCCCCGCCACCCCTGCCCCAACCTCCCGCCCCGCCGACCAGGTCGCCCCCACCGCGGCCGCCGCCCAACCGGCCCTCGATCCAACAGCCGCGCAGCCGCCAACCACCCCGCTCACCTCGGCCACCCCGGTCGCCTCCGCCACCCCGCGCGCCTCCGCCATCCCGGTCGCGCCCATCCTCCCGGTGGCGCAGAAGCCGACAATCGCGCAGCGATCACCGGCCACACCAGTCGTCTCGGCCACACCAGTCGCCCCAGCCACTCCGGCCGCCCCAGTCAGCCAAGCAGTCCAGACAGACCGAGCCGGCCAAGTCGCACCGGAGCCGACGAGCGCGCCGCGATCACCAGCCGGCCCGGTCTCCCTGCACCCGGTCGGCACCCCACTGACCGTGGCACGTCGGGACGTCACGCCACTGCGGCCCATCCCGATCGCCCGAACGACGAACAAACCGGCGGTGCAGCGCCGGGCCGTTCCCGATGCGGCACCGACCCGGACCGGGCCGACCGCCACCGCCACCGCCACCGCAACCCCGGCCGCCGAGCCGACACCCACCCCGCCGACCGAACAGGCGCCGCTGGTCGGTCAAGCCGTGCAACGCGCCGAATCGCTACCGCAGCCCGGACCGCGACCCACGGCTGAGCCACCGATCGCACCGCCGGAACCGGGCGAACCCGCCGCTCCGGTGTGGCGCAGGTCAACCACGTCACCGGCGGACGCACCGACCGCCGCCACGCCCGCGCCACAGCGTGCGTCGCGGACTACGGCGATCCTGGGCGAACCGCTCGACCGCCTCCCCGCCGATGCCGTAGTCCAGCGCAAGCCGGAACCCGGACCGACGCCCGACAAACCACCGGCGCCCTCCCAAGGCAAACCAAGAACCGGACCGGTCCTGGGCGAGCCACTGGCGCGGATTCCCGCCAACGCCGTCCTACCGCACGACACCGCCGCCAAGCCGACCCACGAACCAGCGCGAACCGGCGAGATGGTGCAGCGCCGAGCAACACCACCCACCACGACCACCCCGCACCGGCCAATCGCCGACACCCCGAACCGCGAGACCGCCGGCAACCTGGACCGCCGACCTGCCGGCAAGCCCTCGGACCGCCAAGCCGACCGCACCGCCCCGGCCAGGCCACCGAGATCCCCCGACCAGGCACCCCTGCCGGTCGTGCCGCTGACCCGCCCGACCGTGCAGCACCACCACCTCACCACCACACCCCTGCTCCCAGCCCGGCGGCCGCTGATCTCCCCCACCACCACCGACCTCCCGCCGAGCACCGCGAACCTGCCCCGAGCGGTCCCACTCCGGTGGACCTCCGGGGGTTCGGCGGCACGCCGGCCCTCGGGCAGCGGGAGCACCGGGCCCGACGTCCAACGCGCGCAGGCCAAGGGGGACGCGCGTAGGCACCCGGACCCGGTGCTGCCCGGTGCGAGACCCGCCAGAACCGGCCGGCCGGCCGTGGTCCGCCCGACGCCACCCGCCGACCCGACCGACACCGCGCACCAAGGGATCACCCACCCACCCGTCACCGCACCAAAGCCACCGACACCACCGGCACCACAGACACCGCCGAAACCGGTCCAACCGGCGCCGGCGATCCGCGTCACCACGAAACCCGCGCCCGTCCAACGCGTCGCCGAAGGCACCACGACCCCGAAGCCCACCGCCGAACCGACGGGACCGGCCCACCCCGACCTCGACGACCTGGCCCGCCGCCTGCTCGAACCGGTCGGCAGGCTCCTGCGCGCCGAGCTGCGCCACGGCCGCGAGCGCGCGGGCCTGCTGCACGACCGCCGCCGCTGACCACACCCCGGGCCGACCAACCAGGAGGTACCGATGTCCGACACCCTCTTCGCCACCAGCGTCTTCTTCCGGCTCTCCATAGCGGGCAACGACCTCGGCGCCTTCCACACCTGCGACGGCATGGGCGCGCAGATGGAGGTGGAGCAGTTCGCCGAGGGCGGCAACAACGGCTTCGCCTGGCAGCTGCCCACCCGCATCACGTGGTCCAACATCACCATGACCCGTCCGGTCACGGCGGACACCGCCAAGGTCGTCAAGTGGCTCAACGAGGTCATCAAGAAGGTCGAGCGCAAGGACGGCGAGATCGTCGCCCTCACCCCGGACGGCAGCCGGATCGCGGGCTGGCAGGTGCAGGGCATCGTCCCGGTCCGCTGGCAGGGCCCGTCGTTCGACCCGTCGAGCTCCCAGGCCGCGGTGGAGACGTTGGAGTTCGCCCACGAAGGCATCGACGCGTCCTGAGACGAGGCTGACATGGCAGGCAAACCGGGAGCGAGCCTCACCCGCGCCCAGCTCGTGATCATGGAGCCGCCCGCGCAGGCCGGCGCGAAGCCGGGCGCCAAGCTGGCCACGGTGAAGTTCCAGTTCAACCCGAACACGTTGGCGCTGAGCAAGAACACCGAGTGGCGCCGCAACCCGTCCCGCCTGGCGGACGAGACGTCGATGCCGGAGTTCGTCGGCAGCGGACCGCGCAACCTGTCGGTCGACGTGCTCCTCGACGCCACCGCCACGCACGACAACTCCGTGGAGACCAGGGTGGAGCAGCTGCTCACCGCCTGCGTGCCGACCAAGAAGAGCCTGGCGACGAAGAAGCCCGCGAGCCCGTGGGTCCGCTTCGAGTGGGGCACGTCCAAGACCACGTCGTTCGACGGCGTGCTGTCGAACCTGTCGGTGGACTACTCGCTGTTCGACGTCGACGGCCGGCCGCTGCGCGCGAAGTGCTCGCTGTCGATCGAGGAGGCGGGCAGCGACACCCCGGGCCAGAACCCGACGTCCGGCTCGCGCGAGGCCCGCCGCACGCACCGCGTCGTGGCCGGCGACAGCCTGCCGCAGCTCGCCTGGCGCGAGTACGGCGACGCCACCGCCTGGCGGGTCATCGCCGAGGCCAACGACATCGACGACCCGATGCTGCTCGTGCCGGGCGCGGAACTGCTGGTGCCCGCGATGGAGGAGGCCCGATGACACCGCCCGCCGGCAAGTCGTTCCGCTCGTTCGCCGCCGACCCGATCGTGACGGCGGCCTCGCTGTCGAGCACGTGGGACAAGCGGCTGGTCAGCTGCGTGGTCGACGAGAACGTCGGCCTGCCCGACCTCGCCGTCCTGACCTACCGCGACGGCAACCACGAGCTGCTGACCGCCAGCAAGATCAAGATCGGCACCCCGTTGACGGTGTCCGTGGTGGCGGTCGAGAGCAAGGCCCGGGTGCAGCTGTTCGGCGGCGAGGTCACCGGGCTGGAGACGGACGGCGACTCGACCGGCTCGTTCACCGTCATCCGCGCCATGAGCAAGGCGCACCGGCTGTTCCGGGGTCGTCGGGTGGAGGCGTTCCACAACGTCCCGGCCGCCACCGTGGTGCGCCAGGTCGCCCGCAACGCCGGGCTCACCGTCGGCCGCGTCGAGCTCTCCCCCGTCAGGTACACGCAGCTCAGCCAGGCGAACGTGTCGGACTGGGAGTTCCTCCAGCAGCTCGCCCGCGAGCACGGCGTGACCGTCCAGGTGGACGACAAGGGCACGTTGGAGCTGCTCAAGCCCAAGCCCGCGTCCACCGCGCCCGCGTTCACCGCCACCAGCCCGTTGGTGCTCCGGCACGGCGACCTGCTGGCCCTGCGCGCGTCGCTGACCGGCTCCGACCAGGTGGAGAGGGTCGAGGTGCGCTCCTGGGACGTGGCCACGAAGAAGGCGTTCGTGGCGGTCGAGCCGGCCACCCGGAGCAAGACCGTCCTGCCCGGCTTCGGCGAGTCCGTGGCCGGCAAGAGGACCACCACGCTCGTGGCCGACACGCCCTACAGCACGCAGGCCGAGACGGACACCGCGGCACGGTCGCTCGCCGAGTCGATCAGCGCCGGGTACGCGGAGATCGAGGCGGTCGCCAAGGGCCATCCGCACCTGCGCGCGGGCGTGCCGATCACGTTGGCCGACGTGGGGCCGGCGTTCAGGGGGCACTACACGGCGACGTCGGTGCGGCACGTGCTGGAGCCCGAGCACGGCTACCGCAGCATCGTCACGGTGAGCAGCTCGCCGGACCGGTCGCTGGCCGGGTTGGCGCTGGGCGGCAACGCGCCCGGCCGCTCGCCGCGGATGCCGGGCCTGGCCACCGGGATCGTCACGGACATCAAGGAGGTCGGCCGCGACCAGCGGGGCTGGGTGCGGCTGAAGTTCCCCTGGCTGGACGACAACTACGTCACCGACTGGGTCCGCACCGTGCAGTGGGGCGGTGTCCGCGGCGGCGGCGTGTTCAGCCCCGAGGTCAACGACGAGGTGCTGGTCGGCTTCGAGCAGGGCAGCCTGGACCGCCCGTACGTGCTCGGCGGGCTCTACAACGGCGTCGACCAGCCCTCGCCGCACGACGTGCCGCTGGTGGACCGCACGAGCGGCCGGGTGAACCGGCGGTCGCTGGTGTCCCGCACGGGCAACCGGCTGGAACTGCTGGACGGCCTCACCGCCGCCGGCGTCCGCCTCCAGACCGGTGACAAGCGGCTGGACATCACGCTGGACGAGAAGACCGGGAGCATCGACATCCGGGTGAGCACGCCGCGGGGTCGCCGGGTGCTCGGCTCGATCAGCCTGGACGCGCGCGGGATCACCGTCGACGCCGGGCTCGGCGACCTGGTGCTCAAGGGCAAGACGGTGTCCGTCGAGGCGACCACCTCGGTGTCCGTCAGCGGCGCCGACGCCTCCGTCGAAGGCCGGGCCCAGGCCGTGCTCAAGGGCGCGATCGTCCGGATCAACTGACCCGAAGGAGATCACCATGTTCCCCGCCGCCCGACTGGGTGACAAGACGTCGCACGGCGGCGCCGTCGGCACCCCGCCGCCCGCGGTGGCCGCCAAGGTGGCCACCGTCCTGATCGAGGGCAAGCCCGCCGCCGTGGGCGGCAGCCTGCACGTGTGCGTCATCCCCAAGGACGCCGTCCTGGGGCCCGCGAACATCGTCAAGCCCCGCGTCGGCGGCCAGGTGCTCATCGGCGGGGTCGTCGCCGCACGGGTCGGCGACAGCACCACCTGCCAGGCGAACGTCCTCACCGGCGCGCCGACCGTGCTCATCGGGGGCAGGTGATGAGCGAGAGCTTCATCGGGCGCGGCTGGGGTTTCCCGCTGCGGACCGGGCCGACCGGCGGCATCGGGATGGTCGAGCGCGAGCAGGAGATCACCGAGGCCATCCGGCTCGTGCTCGGCACGGCGCCGGGCGAGCGGCCGATGCGCCCGGAGTTCGGCTGCGGCATCCACGAGCACGTGTTCGCCTCGGCCGACGGCGCCACGGCGGGCCACGTCGCCCGCGAGGTGCGCGCCGCGCTGGACCGCTGGGAACCGCGCATCGAGGTCGACGACGTGGTGGTCGCGTTCGACGCCGTCGAGGTCGGCACGCTCTACATCGACGTGCGCTACACCATCCGGTCCACCAACGACCGGCGCAACCTGGTCTTCCCCTTCTACACCATCCCGGCCGAGGGGGGCGTGGAGTGATGGCGCTGCCCGCACCGAACCTGGACGACCGGCGCTTCCAGCAGCTCGTGGACGAGGCCAAGCGGTACGTCCAGCAGAGCTGTCCGGAGTGGACGGACCACAACGTGTCCGACCCCGGCGTCACCCTCATCGAGACCTTCGCGCAGATGGTCGACCAGCTCGTCTACCGGCTCAACCGGGTGCCCGAGCGCAACCACCTGGCGTTCCTGGACCTGCTCGGCGTCACGCTGTTCCCGCCGACCGCCGCGCGCGCCGACGTCACGTTCTGGCTGTCCGCGCCGCAGCCGCAGCCCGTCGTGCTGCCCGTCGGCACCGAGGTCGCCACGGCGCGCTCGGAGAGCTCCGAGGCGGTCGTGTTCGCCACCACCGACGAGCTGACCGTGGTGCCGTGCTCGGTCCGGCGGCTGGTGACCAGGGCGGCGTCGGGTGAGCACACCGACCGGACCAAGGACCTGGAGGCGGGCCGGGACGTGCGGTGCTTCCAGGCCACGCCGACGCCCGGCGACGCGACGCTGTTCGGGCTGTCGGCCGCCGTGCCGCGCTGCGTGGTGGTGCTGCGGCTGGACAGCCGGGTCGAGGGCATCGGCGTCGACCCGCGGCAGCCGCCCCTGGTGTGGGAGGCGTGGACCGGGCAGGACTGGCAGCCGTGCGAGGTCGACGAGGACAGCACCGGCGGCCTGAACCGGCCCGGCGAGGTCGTGCTGCACGTGCCCGCCGGGCACACCGAGTCCGCGGTGGCGGGCCACCGCGCGGGCTGGCTGCGCTGCCGCGTCACCGAACCGGTGCGGGAGCAGCCGTTCTACTCGGAGTCGCCGACCGTGCGCGAGGCCGAGGCGTTCACCATCGGCGGCACCACCGCGGCCGAGCACGCCGAGACGGAGACCGACGTGCTGCTGGGCGAGACGGCGGGCGTGCCGGGGCAGCGGTTCACCGCGCCGCGCTCGCCCGTGCTGCTGGACGGCGACCCGGTGGTGGTGCGGGTGTCGTCGGGCGACGGCTGGCAGGACTGGACCGTGGTGGACCACTTCGGCGAGTCGACGCCGCAGGACCGGCACGTGGTGCTGGACGCCGTGCGCGGCGAGTTCCACTTCCCGCCGGCGGTCCGCGAGGCGGACGGGACGTTGCGCCGCTACGGCGCCGTGCCGCCCAAGGGCTCGGTGGTGCAGGTGCCCCGCTACCGCACGGGTGGCGGACGGGCGGGCAACGTGGCGCGCGGCGCGATCTCGGCGCTGCGCAGCTCGGTGCCGTACGTGGCGGCGGTGGAGAACCGCGAGGCCGCCCGCGGCGGCGTCGACGGCGAGACCGTGGCGGAGGCGAAGGTGCGCGCGCCGCACCAGCTCCGGGTGCAGGAACGCGCGGTGACGGCCGCCGACCACGAGCACATCGCCAAGCTGGCCGCGCCGTCGCTGGCCAGGGTGCGGTGCCTGCCCGACGGTCCGGGCGCGGCCCGGGTGCTGGTGGTGCCCGACGCGGTGGCCGACCAGGGCGACCGGCTGCGGTTCGAGCAGCTGGTGCCGACCGAGGACGTGGTGTCGGCGGTGGCGCGGCGGTTGGACGAACGGCGGCTGCTCGGCACCCGGCTGGTCGTGGAACCGCCGCGCTACCAGGGCGTCACGGTGGTCGCGCGCGTGGTGGCGCCGGCCACCGAGGGCAACGGGGTGCGCGAGGACGCGCTGGACGCGCTCTACCGCTACCTCAACCCGCTGCGCGGCGGCACGGAGGGCGCCGGGTGGGAGTTCGGCCGGCCGGTGCAGTACGGCGAGGTCTTCGCGGTGCTCCAAGGCGTCGGCGGGGTGCGGCTGGTGGAGGAGATCAGGCTGTTCCCGGCCGATCCGATCACCGGGGCGCGTGGCGCGCCGGTGGACCGGGTCGAGGTCGCGCCGAACGCGCTGGTGTTCTCCTACCAGCACCAGATCGTGGTGGTGGGGTCGTGAGCCGCGCCGCGCTGCCGGAACTGCCCAGCCGGTACCCGCTGGGCGGGATGCTGCCCTCGCTGTACGCGGCCGACGACTTCGCCCAGCGGTTCACCTCGGGCTTGGACGCCGTGCTGTCGGCGATCCTGTCGACCCTCGACAACCTGGCGGAGCACTTCGACCCGGACCTCGCGCCCGCGGACTTCGTGACGTGGCTGTCGTCCTGGGTCGCGGCGGACCTCGACCCGGCGTGGCCGGAGCCGCTGCGCCGGGAGGTGGTGCGCCGCGCCGTCGAGCTGCACCGCCTGCGCGGCACCGCACGTGGCCTCGTGGCGCGGTTGGAGCTGTGCCTCGGCGTGCGGGCGGAGGTGGTCGACGGCCCCGGCGCGACGTGGTCCACCACGCCCGACACCGCCCTGCCCCGCCCGTCGGACGTCGTGCTGGTGCGGGTGCGGCCCGGCCGGTCCGGCGCGGTCGACCGGGACCGGGTGGTGGCGCTGGTCGAGGCGGTGTGCCCGCTGCACGTGACCTGCGCCGTCGAAGTGCCGAGCGGGAACGGGGACTGACATGCGTCTGTGCACGCAGTGCGGCGCGCCCGTGCGCGACGCGGACGACTTCTGCGGCAACTGCGGCACCTACCTGGGCTGGGCCGCCGAACCGCAGGTGCCGCAGGCGCCGCAGGACGAGGCCGAGGAGCGGCCCGGGCCGGTGCTGCCGGGTCGGCCGGAGGCGCGACGACCGCTGCCCAGCGCGGTGGACGACGAGGTGGTCGTCGGGCCGCCGTGCCCGGCGTGCGGGGTCGCGAACCCGCCGGGACGCCGGTTCTGCCGCCGGTGCGCCACGCCGTTGCGCCCCGGCGTGACCGAACCGCGGCGGCAGGCCCGACGGCGGTGGCGGTGGCACGGCGACACCTCTCGGTGGCTGCGCCGGCTCGTCGCGTTCGCCGCGGGCGCGGTGCTGCTCCTGGCCGTGATCGCGTTCTACCCGACGGCGTCGGCGCTGATCGAGGACGTGCGCGACAAGACCTCCACCCCCGTCGCGATCGGGCCGACCAGCACCACCGCCACCGCCGAGGTGCCCGGTCACCCCGCGGCGGCGGCCGTGGACGGCCTGTCGAACCGGTACTGGGGCGCGACGGCCGTGGGCGACGCGGTGGAGTTCGGCTTCGCGACCCCGTACCGGCTGCTGTCGGTGGTCGTGCACACGGGCGCCGGCGTGGAGGAGCGCGCGTTCACCGGGCAGGCGAGGGTCTCCGCGATGGACATGGTGGTCATCACGGCGGACGGGTCCAGCCGCACCGTGCCGCTGCCGTTGGCCGACCGGGTGGGTCCGCAGCGCGTCGACACGGCGGTGAGCGGCGTGGTGCGGGTCCGGCTGGTGGTGCGGGCGGCGGCTGGTCAGGCGCAGGGGCGGCACATCGCGTTGGGCGAGGTGGAGTTCTTCCGCCGGCCTTGAGTGTCCATTGCAGACTTCAGGAAGGAGCGACACGTGGACGTGGTAGTGGTCACCGGATCGGCGGGCCTGGTCGGTGGTGAGGCCGTGCGGGCGCTCGCGTCGAGGTTCGACCTGGTCGTGGGGGTGGACAACGGGATGCGGCGGCGCCTGTTCGGCCCGGCCGGCTCCGTCGCGGACAACCTGGCCGACGTCGAGCGCATCCCGAACTACCGGCACCACCAGGTGGACGTGCGCGACGCAAGCGCGCTCGGCACGTTGTTCGGCGAGTATGGGACGGACGTGCGGCTGGTCGTGCACACGGCCGGGCAGCCGAGCGACGTGTGGGCGGCCGACCGGCCCCTGGCGGATCTGGAGGTCAACGCGGTCGGCACGATGACCGTGCTGGAGGCCGTGCGGCGGCACTGCCCCTCGGCGGTGGTCGTGCTGACGTCCACCACGAAGGTGTACGGCGACCTGTCGGACTCCCTGCCGCTGGTGGAGACCGACACGAGGTGGGAGATCGACCCGGCGCACCCCTACCACGAGCACGGCGTCGACGAGTCGATCCGGCTGGGCGGGAACCGGACGTTCGCCGGGGTGTCGAACCTGGCCGCCGACCTCGCCGCGCAGTCGTACGCGGCCCTGCTGGGGCTGCGGGTCGGGGTGTTCCGGTGCGGCAGCGTGGCCGGGGCCAGGCAGGCGGGGGTGGAGCAGAGCGGCTTCCTGTCGCACCTGGTGCGCAGCGCCGTGCGCGGTGCGACGTTCCCGGTGATCGGGCACGGCGGCAAGCAGGTGCGCGACGTGCTGGACGCGCGTGACCTGGTGGAGATGTTCTGGCACTTCTACCTGGACCCCCGTCCCGGCGAGGTCTACCACGCGGGTGGCGGGCGGGAGCGGAGCACGTCGATCCTGGAGCTGATCGCCCGGTACGAGTACCTGACCGGGCAGGAGGTGCGGTTCGAGTACGTGCCCGAGCACCGGTTCGCGGACGTGCGTTGCTGGATCACCGATACCCGCAAGTTCCGCCGCGACTACCCGGGCTGGCAGCCGGCGCACGACCTGGCCGACGTCCTGCGGTCCGTGCACGAGCACTGGGTCGAGGTCGACGAGCTGGGGCTGAGCGGCTCGCCGGTCACCTCTTGACTCGCCTCTCGCCACCTCGCGCCTCTTGACCGGCGGCCTTCCCCGGTGTTGAGTTCGGAGCGCGTCTCTTCACGTCGTCCGGACATCATCCAGCGGCCGTGAAGAATCCTTTTAGACGGGCTTGAGACCGCGTGAAGCCTCGGCTCGCAGACTCGGTGGTGCAATCCGAGACTGCGGGAGGCAGCGGTGGAGCGAATCCGGGTCGTGGTCCAAGCGGCGGATCACCTGAGCATGACGGGCCTGATCACCTACCTCGGTTCGAGGCCCGACTTGGAACTGCTGGAGGGCGCCGTCCACGCGAAGCCGGACGTCGTCGTCATGGCGGTCGACCGGCTGGGGGTCGAGGTGGTGGCGCGGTTGCGCCGGGCCGCCGCGCACGTCGGCGCGCCGGTGGTGCTGATCGTCGACGAGGTCGGTGAGTCCGACGTGCTCACGGCCGTGGAGTGCCGGATCGTGGCAATCCTGCCGCGGGCCACGGTGACCGACCAGCTGGTGCTGCGCAGCGTCCTGACCGCGGCGGCGGGTGGTGGCGCGATGCCGCCGAACATGGTGGCGGAGCTGCTGCGGCACGTGCAGCGGTTGCAGCGGCAGGTGCTGGAGCCGGAAGGGGGGCGTGACCGGCTCTCGGCGCGGGAGACGGACGTGCTGCGGTTGATGGCCGACGGGTTGGACACGGCCGAGATCGCGGGCCGGCTGTCGTACTCGGAGCGGACCATCAAGAACGTGTTCTACGGCATCACCACCCGGCTCAACCTGCGCAACCGGCCGCACGCGGTCGCTTACGCCCTTCGGAAGGGGATGATTTGAGATGTCGGAGGCTCAGCCCGCGGTGAGGAAGGACGTGACGAGGAAGGACCCGGCCGCGCTTCGGCACGTGGTCGACCTGGCGCTGCGGGGCATCCGGGCCAAGTCCCGCACCCCCCACCCGGTCCGCCCGCATGGCGAGGCCAGGTGGGTGATGTCGTCGGACGGCGTCATCAACGCTCCCTCACATGACGAGACCACTACCACCGAGACCCCGGATCCCTAACCCATCCCGCTTGGTTCCGAGATCACCCAAAAGTGGCACAGGCGTCGGGGATGAATGGAAACGGTAAATTTGTTGCCGGGAAAAGAAGGTGTGGCGCGACGGCCCGAAACGATCTGCCCAGCCCACCGCCGCGCATCCTCAGCCCAACCCCACGACCGACCGACCCTCACCCAACGCCCCACCAGCCCTCAACGCCGACCCACCAGCACCCAACGCCCCCCAGCCCTCGCCCATCACTCCTCGCCGCGACCCACCGGCCCCCGCCCACCGGCCCACACCCAACGACGCACACTTAGCCATCGCCGCACTGCCCAACAACCCGCCGGACCTTGATCGACGATCCGCCAACCTCGCCCGACGACCCGCCAACCCCGCCCGACGACCTGCCGGCCACGCCCTGCGCCTTGCCGCGAACGCTGCCCTGCGAGGCCCTGCGAGGGGTCTGTCAAACGAGCGGTGTAACTCGGGTTGAAGAGGGTTACTTGCGTCCGGCGGCCAGGCGGCCGTCGAAGGCGATCTCGAAGGCGTTGAGGGCGGGCTTCCAGCGGATCATCCAGCGTTTGCGGCCGGTGCCGGTCGGGTCCAGGCTCATCACCGCGAGGTAGACGCACTTGAGCGCGGGGTGGATTCAACCGGTCAACGCAACACTAGGTCGGTCGTGCCGTGCTGAGAGTAGCCTGTCGAATGCCTCGGTCGGGGTTCGCCAACCGAGCCGTTTGCGTGGCCTGGCGTTGAGTTGTGCCGCGACGAGCTCGAGGTAGTCGCGGTGGTAGCCGGACAGGTCCGTGCTCTTGGGAAAGTACTGCCGCAGCAACCCGTTCGTGTTCTCGTTGGTCGCCCGCTGCCAGGGCGAGTGGGGATCGCAGAAGTAGATGTCGAGTCGGGTGGCCTCGGCGATGGCCGTGTGGTTGGCCATCTCCTGCCCCTGGTCCCAGGTCAGAGTGCGGCGCAGGAACGGCGGCAGCCGGTTCATCGCCTCGATCGTCGCTTCCCCGACCGGAAGGGCGCCGTGGCTGTCCGGCAAGTGCAACAGCACCACGAAGCCGGTGGAGCGCTCCACGAGCGTGCCGATCGCCGACTTGTTTTCCTTGCCCGTGATCAGATCCCCCTCCCAATGCCCCGCGACCACGCGGTCCAGGACCTCCGACGGCCGCAACGCGATGTTGACCATGCCCGCCAGGCGCCCACGCCGCTCGGTGGTGCGTCGGGTCCGGCGCAGAGCCCGCCCGGTGCGCAACGTCTTCACCAGCTCCCGGTGCAGACCACCGCGACCCTGCACGTAAAGGCTGCGGTAGACGGTCTCGTGACACACACGCATGCCCGGATCGTCGGGGAACAGCAGCGGCAGGCGCCGACTGATCTGCTCGGGGCTGTCCTTGGCCCGCAACCGATCCTGCACATGCTCACGCAGCCGGTCGTCCACCGCCAGCAGCCTCGCCTTCGGCCGCCGGGCACGCTGATCGGCCACCGCCTGGGCCACCGAGGCCCGGTACCCGGACTTCCGACGGACGGTCCCGCGAGCCAGCTCCCGGCTCACCGTGGACGGCGATCGCCCCAGCACCCGCGCGATCGCCCGCACTCCCTCGCCCGCGGCCCGGCGGCAGCTGATCTCCTCCCGCTCCCGGAACGACAGACGACGCGCACAGGACAAAGTCAGGCCTGCGGGGAAGGGCTCGGGCATCACGCCGCCAACGTGCCGGAACCACTCCCACGCCACCGTGATCGACACGCCGACCGATGCCGCCGCCTCCGCCACGACCATCCCCGACCGGACCGCGGCCCAGAACTCCCGCCGAACCGCGACCGGAATCGCCGGTCGACCTCCAACACCCACGCAACACCTCGCTTATCAGCGGTGTTGCGTTGACCGGTTGAATCCACCCGGCCTGCTCGTGGGGGAAATGGCCTCGGGCCTTGACCGCGCGGCGGATGCGGGCGTTGACGGACTCGATGGCGTTGGTCGAGCAGATCACCCGCCGGATCTCGATGTCGAAGGCCAGGAACGGCACGAACTCGGCCCAGGCGTCGTCCCAGAGCCGGACGATCGCCGGATAGCGGACGCCCCAGGCGTCGGCGAACTCGGCGAACCGCTCGCGCGCCGCGGCCTCGGTCGGGGCGGTGTAGACCGGCTTGAGGGCCTTGGCGATGGCGTCCCAGTGCTGACGGCCGGCGTAGCGGAAGCTGTTGCGCAGCAGGTGCACGATGCAGGTCTGCACGACCGTGCGCGGCCAGACGGTGGTGACCGCGTCGGGCAGGCCGGTCAGCCCGTCGCAGACCAGCATGAGCACATCGGCCACGCCGCGGTTGCGCAGCTCGGTGAGCACCTGCAGCCAGTACTTCGCGCCCTCGCCACCGTCCCCGGCCCACAGGCCGAGAATGTCGCGGTGGCCCTCGGTGGTCACCGCCATCGCCATGTAGATCGGCCGATTGGCCACCTGCCCGTCGCGGATCTTGACGTGGATCGCGTCGATGAACACCACCGGATAGACCGGGTCCAGGGGCCGGTTCTGCCACTCGACCATGCCCTCGACCACCTTGTCGGTGATCGTGGAGATCGTCTGGCGCGACATGTCGGCGCCGTAGACCTCGGCCAGGTGCGCGGAGATCTCCCCGGTGGTCAGCCCTTTGGCGGACAGCGAGATGACCATCTCGTCCACGCCGGTCAGGCGCTTCTGCCGCTTGGCCACGATCCGCGGCTCGAACTCGGCGTTGCGGTCACGCGGTACGTCGATCTCCACCGGCCCGACATCGGTGAGCACGGTCTTCGAGCGGACGCCGTTGCGCGAGTTCCCGGTCCCACGACCGGCCGGGTCGTGCTTGTCGTAGCCCAGGTGGTCGGTGATCTCGCCTTCCAGCGCCGACTCCAGCAGCCGCTTGGTCAACTGCTGGAGCACCCCGCCCTCACCGGTGAGCTTCAGGCCACCGACGCGGGCCCGGCTGACCAGCTGGTCGACCAACTGCTCGTCCAGGCCCTCCAGGGCGGTCTCGGGCCTGGCGTCCTCGGCGTTCTCCACGCCGGACATCATCTCGGTCATCAGGTGCGCATCCTTGATCAGGAGTTACACCGCTCGTTTTACAGTCCCGATCTCGCCGACTGAGGTGATCTCACCGACTTTCAGGTGAGCCGGTCGTGAAGGTGAGACGGTCGTGCAGGTGACTCGGTCGTGTTCGAAGCGTGTGAGGCGAGTGCTGCTCTGACGACGTCGCCGATCTTGCTGGGGCTGGTGGTGACGTGTTGAAGGGCGCGCCAGCGTCCGATGAGGACGGGCGGAGCCGCGTTCGCCCCGGCAGCGCAGGCCGCGTACCAGGGCGTCGCGCGTGCGGGTGCGGGTGCGGGTGTCGATGTCGAGGACTTGGTTGCCGGGGGTTGTTGACCAGGGTGTGCACGCCGATTCTGGCGGCGTCGTGGCCTGGATCAGCCAGGGTGGGCAGGTCGAGCTGGGCAGGTCGAGCTGGGAGTAGGCCCAGTACGAGGTTCCCAGGACTTGTGTGCGGGCGGCGGTGAGATCGTGCGCGATCCGGGCGCGACATCGTTGGCCCACAACGGTATGGCCAGTTGGCGGTATGCCGGTCGGCGCGGACAGGGGTTGCACGTTGCGCCGTGGGCGTGGGCCTTGCCGGAGGACCGCAGATCGATCTGGTCGCCCTTCACGCCGGCTGTCTTCTCCGGACACCGGTCGGCGTAGAAGGCCTTGCCGCACCCGGCACCCGGCACCCGGCACCCGGCACCCGGCACCCGGCACCCGGCACCCGGCACCGGAATGTTTCGCGCTAGCGGAACCACGTCAACGCGAGCAGGGCCTGCTTCCCACAGCTCAGCGCTCAACTGTTGCGTCGAGTGCCACGCTCCCGCCGCTCCGCGGCCGACAGCCGCGACACGCTGGTCACCAGGTCGTGGGGAACGTCGAGATGGCGGGATAGGCGATCACGTGGAGCCGTCTGGGCGGATGGAGCCGAGATCACCTCAGGGCTTCAAAGCCTTTGACGGTCATGAACTGTGGCGATTACTGGGTGGTTGTGGCGGAGACTACTGCAGAGGACGGGTTACGTGGGCGAAGATCCGCTCTTCTTCCTCCAGGATCTCCTGCAGTTTTTGTTTCCAGTTCGGAGACTCGATGTCGAAGCGCACTTGCGGCATGCCCACCTTCGGGGCCCAGCTGACTCCGACCGTGTGCGTGCCATCGACATAGTGCAGGGGGAGATCATTCTCGATGTCCCTGCGGAGCAACTTGTCGAAGGGCAAGAGGCAGCCAGGAAGCAGGATGAATTCCAGAGCACTGGCAGGCATGGAGCGACTTGCCCGAACTTCGTGCGAACCCTCCTTGGGGCGATCAAGCCCCATTTCCTTGAACGCTTGCTGAACCTCTGGGTCTTCCGCACGACTGGTCGACCCGCCAAAAATGGCCGAGTTGGACGCCCGCTCTGCCAGCGCCTTGGCCGCATGTGGCCCTTTTCCGCGCAATTTCATGACCTCCAGGTACACTGCGTTCTGCATCCTGGGTTGATCTGCAACCTCGTTCCACTCACGCTCGGACATCCCCAGCCCGTTTTTGATGGCATTCACATACTCCCCTTTTTTGAAAGATTTAGGATCCATCCACGCCTCGAGAACCTGCTTACCATTTTCTTCCACATATTTTTCCATCCTGACGCTCATCGCCTGGTGCTCGAGCAGGCCCGCCACCTGTTCAGCACTGTTCTCCGGACCGGTCTCGGATTGACTGAGGCTGATCTTGCTCGCAACGGTCGCGTTGTCCGGGTCGATTGATTGCTGCGCTTGAATACCGCTCTGCTCCCGGTCTTTTTTCGTGAGGATGCCGTTATTCGCTACGGAGATGATCGCCTTCGCCAGCTTGACCCGCTCGCCCAAACTCTTTCGGACCCGGTTCACCGCCTCCGGTGTTCCCTGGACCATGCTGTGAGCAACATGATCGTCGATGAGCGACTGGGCCGCGGCGACCTCCCATTCATCCCCCGACGCGATGCCCAACTTCTCGAGAACTTCCGCAGTATCGGTCAGCCTTCCCTCCGAGCCGTCAACCGTCCGCTGCACCGCGCCCTCCGATGCGGCTGCGCTCCGATTCACCGGAGGTCGCACGATGCCCGAGGCCACGGCTTCGGCCTCCCGCTCGAACTTGTCGCCCGGGTCGCTGACCCGCAACCCGTCGCCGCGGTCGGTCCCGGCTACGGGTCCCTGACGTTGTTGGATGACGTGGGTGAGCTCGTGCGCCAGCGTGTGGGTGTCGGCGCCACCCTCACCGATGACCACGTGGTTGCCGGAGGTGTAGGCGCGGGCGCCGATCTCGGCTGCGGACCGTTGGGCGGCGGTGTCGACGTGCAGGCGCACGTCGGAGAAGTCCGCGTCGAGGCGGGCTTCCATCTCGGTGCGCGTGTTGTCGTCGAGGGGGCGGCCCGGGGATCGGAGGACGTCGGGCACGGCCGAGCGCTGCACGGGCTGGTCGTCCCCGTGGGAATGCGGTTGTTGCTGCTGGGACTCGACGAGGCGGGCTACGGCGGCGTTGCCGATCGTGCGCTGCAGGTGCAGGGTCGACTGCGAGGTCAGGGGTATCGCCGGTTGCGCCGGCGTCTGCGCTCGATCGGCAGCCCGCGTGGGCGCCTGCCGTGACTGCGATCGACCTGTGCCGGCCGCTTCCTGGTCCTGCGCGCGCATGAGCCCTCGATTCCTGGCGGTTGAGGCGATGTGACGGGCGCGCCCGAGGTTGCCAGTCGGTACTACGCGGGAAGAAGGACCGTGAGGGCAATGATCCGTCCCTTCCCTTTGCCCGGTTGTACGGCAGCCGGTGGTCGCGTCGATCAGGAGTCGCTGAGATCACCTCACCGGATCCGCCCCCGGCTCGCACCCCGGCTCAACCCGCCTCCGCGACCCGTGCGGCGGCCCGCCTCACGTCCCACCGTGCGCCGAAACCGCGGTAGAGGTCGATCGCCTCGCCGACGACGCCCGCGGCCTCCGCCGCCTCGCCGCGCCGGGCGAGCAGCACGGCCTGGTCCTCCAAGGTCTGCGCCAGCTCGAACGTCCGGCCCACCGCGCGGTAGTGGCCGATGACGGGCACCAGGCCCTCCGGGTCCGCCGCCAGCACGCTCCGGCACCGCCGCGCCGCCGCAGCCGCACGGGCCGCCTTGGTCTCCCGAGCGGCCTCGGCCTCGCACGCTTCGACGGCCGCCCGGGCCGTCGCCTGATCACCGCACGCCAACGCCTGGCGCACCAGCTCGGGCAGCCACTGGTGCCGCAGCATCATGTCGGCGTACCGGGTGTCGAGGATCGCGCCGAGCACCGCCACCGCACCCGCGTGATCACCCTCGCGCGCCGCCGCCATCGCCTGGGCCGCGACGAGGAAGTCGCAGTTCTCCCGATACGCCTCCGTCACCAAGGGCAACGTCAGCCCCGTGGTCAGGTGGGTCTGCAGCCGCTCGCCGTCGTCCCGGTGCGCGGCGATCAGCGCGACCACGCCGTGCAGCAGCACGGGCCCGCCCTCGCGCAGGCCGAAGCCGGTGAACTCCGGATCGCCGACGACCGCCTCCAGCCGCCCCACCGCCTCGTCCCACCCCCCGAGCCAGAACTGGTGCACGGCGGCGGCGAGGTGCAGGCCGGCCACCGGCGTCCCGCGACCCGCCAGCTCGAACGCGGCCCGCAGGCTCGACGTCGCCTCGTCCAGCCGGTCCAGGCACTGGAGCGTGAAGATGCGGTTGTCCAGCAACAACAGCCGCAGGTCGGTGAGGCTGACGTCGGTGCCGACCACGTCCAGTGCCTGGTCCAGGTACGCGACGGCCCGCGGGTAGTCCCGGCGCACGGCCTCGACCTGCCACAACACCTCCAGCGCCTGACCGATGGCGAACGGGTCGGCGGCCCGCTCGCCCGCCTCGATGGCCGCCCGCGCGCTGGTCTCGGCGCCGTCCAGCTCACCGATCCCCGCCCGCTGCACCAAGGCCAGCAAGGACAACAGCCGCGCCCGCCACATGTCCGACAGCACGGGATCGGCCAACGCCTCCCGCGACGCCGTCACCGCCTCCTCCGCCCGCGCACCCCGGTAGGGCATGTACGCCAACGTCCACCGCACCTCCGCGATCAGGTCCGGCGACCGCAACCGCGGCAACGCCCGGCGCGCGTGCTCCTCGGCCTCCGCGTCCCGCCCGATCCGGAACAACGCGCTGCTGAGGTGCGCCATCAACGTCGCGTCACGCTCGTCCCGCGCCACCGACGACCCGAGGCAGCGCTGCAACAGCTCGACCGCCACCAACGGCGCGCGGTAGACCAGCGCGGGCGCCTGCGCGACCAGCCAGTCCACCACCCACGAACCGACGTCGCCGGACGCGGCCAGCAGCTGCTCGGCCACGTGGTCCACGGGCGCGCCGGACGCCGCGAGCGCTTGCGCGGCCTGCTGGTGCAACGCGGTGCGCAGGGCGGCGGGCGTCCCCTCGTACAGGGCCTGCCGGATGAGCGGGTGCCGGAACGCCATCCGCGGACCGGCGTCACGCAGCACGCCCGCCGCCACGGCCTCCTCCAGCCGTCCGGCGAGGTCGAACACGGGTGTGCCGAGCACTACCGACAGGTCGTCGACCGCGAACTCGCCGCCGAGCAGGGCGGACCACCGCAGCACCTCCCGGGTCGGGTCGGACAGGAAGTCCAGCCGGCCGGTCACCGCGGACACCAGCGACACCGGCACCCGGTCCAACGCGTGCGCGGCGACGTCCGCGACCCCCGTGTCGACCTCCACGACCCGTTCGCGGACGAGCGCGTCGGCGACCTCGCGCAGGTACAGCGGGTTGCCACCGGCACGGGCGGCGATCCGGCGCAGCCCCGGCCCTGGCGACGCGCCGACGAGGCGTCCGACGAGGCCGGCCACCTCGGTGTCGGCCAGCGGCGCGAGGTCGAGCACCGCGCCGCCGCCCGACTCGACGTCCCGGCGCAGCCGCGCGACCTCGGCCCGGTACGGCACCGGCCTGGCCGCGCCGACCAGCAGCAGCGGCAGGCGTCGGGCCACGGTCGTGAGCCGGTGCCACACCTGGGTGCTGGTCTCGTCCGACCACTGGAGGTCGTCGAGCGCGAACACCAGCGGGCCGTCGGCGCACAGCTGTTCCACCAGGGCGACGAGCCGGTCGACCGCGCCGAACACCGGGTCGGAGTCGGCGAAGATCGACCCGGCGGGTCGCTCCTGGCGCAACGCTCTCGCGGTCGCCGCCCGCCTCGGGTCCGGCGAACGCGTCTCGACGCGCAGGCAGTCCAGCGCGAGCCGCAGCGGGAAGCGGCTGCCCAGCTCGTCGGCGACGGCGTGGGCGACCTGGTGCCCGGACCGGGTGGCCTGCTCCAGCACCGCGGCCAGCAGCGCCGACTTGCCGATGCCCATCTCGCCTTCGATCCACAGCAGCCGCCCCGCGCCGGTGGTGACGTCGTCGACCACCCGGCGCACGGCCGCCAGTTCCACGTCCCGTCCCACGAGCCCCGCGTCGGGCGGCGGGTCGACCGGCTGCACGACGGACGGTCGCCGCACGGCGGTCACCGGCTCCGGGTCCGTGCCGCTCAGGATGTGCTCGTGCGCGGCGCGCAGCCGTCGTCCCGGCTCGACCTCCAGCTCCGCCACCAGGACCCGGCGCGCGTCCCGGAACACCTCGAGCGCCTCGGCGCTGCGCCCGGACCGGTGCAGGGCGAGCATCAGCAGCTCGCGCGCCCGTTCCCGCAGCGGTTCCTCGGCCACGAGGTCGACCAGCTCGGCGACGACCTCGGCGTGCGCGCCGGAGGCCAGCGCGGCCTCGGCGCGCAGTTCCCGCGCGGTGGTCCGCGCTTCGCCGAGCCTGCGCCGCTGCGCTTCGGCGAACGGACCGGTCAGCCCCGCCAGCGCCTCGCCGCGCCACAGCGCCAACGCCTCGTCCAGCGAACGCCGGGCGGCGCCGGGGTCGCCGTCGGCGAGCTGCCGCCGGGCCTGGTCGCGCATCGACTCGAACGCCGCCACGTCCAGCCCGCCGTCCACCAGCAGCCGGTAGCCGGAGCCGACCGACACCAGCGACCGCGCCGGGACGCCGCGTGGCCGGTCCGGTTCCAGCGCCTTGCGCAGCGTCGACACGTAGGTGTGGACGCTGCCTTCGGCCGTCGGCGGCGCGTCGGCGCCCCAGACGCCCGCCACCAGCTCGTCACGCCCCACGCCACCGGAACGCAGCGCCAGCATCGCGAACAGCGCCCGCGGCCGCGAGGAGCCCAACTCCACTTCCCTCTCACCCCACCATGCGCGCACCGTGCCCAGCAGTTCGACCCGCAACGCGCCCGTCATCCCGCAGACCACCTCTCGTCCGACACCCTGCCCGCGCACCGCCGCACGTCGACCGTCACCTCACCGACCGCCCCACCCGACCGCAGCCCGTCAGCCCGCACCGACCCATCCGAACTCCTGTCCCTCACCGCGCATCCGGTTGCGCGCCCGTCGCGCGTCGTGCACCGCGCCCAGGCCTTCGTAGCCCGCCAACGCCTCCCGCAACGCCGCCTCGGCCGCCGCCCGGTCACCCCGGGCCGCGAGCAGCACCGCCGCGTCCTCCGACGCCTCCGCCAGCTCCACCGGCCGTCCGGCGGACCGGTACCGCGCCACGGCGGCGAGCACCGGCTCCGGGTCGCCCTCCACCAGCCCCCGACAGCGGGCTTCGGCGGTGGACGCCCGGCCGGGAACCCGTTCCAGCGCGGCCTCTTCGACGGACGCGGCCAGCGCGCGCTCGGCGAGGTCCGACCGCCCGGTCCGGACGGCGAGCCGCGCCACGTCGGGCAGCCACTGGTGCCGCCGCGGCAGGTGGGCGGGGTGGGCGGTCAGCAGTGGCTCCACGGCGGCGAAGGCCTCGTCGAGCCGTTCGGCGTGCTCGGCCAGCACCACCCGTGCGACGAGCAGGAAGTCGCCGTTCTCCCGGTCGGACGGGGTGACGAGGGGCAGTTCGGCGGCGGCGCGGAGGTGGTCCTCCGCCACCCGGGTCCGGCCTCGTCGGGCGGCGACGAGCGCGGCCACGCCGTGCACGAGCAGGAGCGGCCCACGTTCGCGCAGCCCGGCGGGCGGGTCGTCGCGCAGGGCGTCCGCCTCGGCCAGCGCCCGGTCCCACCGGCCGCGCCAGTAGTCCTGCACGGCGGTGGTGACGTGCGGACCGAGCCCGCCGGACCGGGCCAGGTCGCGGGCCGCGCGCAGCACGTCGTCGGCCTCGTCGAGCCGGTCCAGGCTCTGCAGCGTGAACGCCTTGTCGTCCAGCAGGTCGAGCCTCAGCGTGGTGAGGTCCCGGTGCCCGTCGGTCAGGGCCAGCGCGCGGTCGACCCGTTCCAGGGCTTCCGCGTGGTCGCGGCGGACCGTGCTGACCTGCCACAGCCCTTGCAGCGCGTGGGCCGCGGCAAGGTCGTCCCCCACGTCCTCGCCACGCCGGAGGGCGCGGTTCGCCGTCTCCTCGGCGGCGGCGACGTCGTTGAGTCCTTCCCGCTGCACCACCGCCAGCAACGACTCCAGCCGCGCGCGCCACAACGGCGGCACCGCGTCGTCCGCCACCGCCGTGCGCAAGGCGTCGACGGCCTCGCTCACCTGGCCGTCCCGGTACCGGGTGTAGGCGAGGATCCAGCGCATCCCGGCGGCCCGGTCGGCGTCCCTGGTGCGGGCCAGCACGTACCTCGCCGCGGCCTGGGGCGATCGGCCGAGCCAGAACATCAAGGTGGCCAACAGGGCGGCCAGCCGCTCACGGCGTTCGGCGTCCACTGTGGACTCGGCGATCACCGCGCGGAGCAGTTCGACGGCCGGGTCGGGCGCCCGGCTCGCGAGCACCACCGCGTGCGCGACCAGCCAGTCCGCGGCCCACTCGTCCACCGTGCCCGGCGCGGCGGCCAGCTGCCCGACGACGAGTTCGACCGGTGCGCCCGCCTCGGCGAGCGCCTCGGCGGCCTGGCGGTGCAGCGCGGCCCGGACACCGGCGGGCACGGAGAGGTAGAGCGCCTGGCGGAGGAGCCGGTGGCGGAACGCCAGCTTCGACCCGCCGTCGTCCAGCACGCCGGCGGCGGTCGCCTCCTCCACCGCGGCGACGAGGCTCCCCAGCGCGCGGCCCGTCACGGTCGCGACGTCACCGAGGGCGAACTCGTCGCCCAACAACGCCGCCGAGCGCAGCACGTCCGTCGTGGCGGCGGACAGGAAGCCGAGCCTGCGGGACAGCACCGACACCAGGGAGCGGGGTAACTCCTGGTCGGCGCCCGCGACCGGCTCGGCCAGGCCGCCGACCACCCGGACCGCGCGTTCGCGCTGCATGACGTCGACGAGGTCCTTGGTGTAGAGCGGGTTCCCGGCGGCCAGGTCGGTGAGCGCGCGCAGGCTCCCACCGGGCGGCGCGCCGAAGCGCGCGGTCAGCAACGCGGTGACCGACTCGTCCGACAGGCGGCCGAGTTCGACGACCCGGCCGCCGGCGCCGACGACCGCGCGCCGCACCTGGTCCACGTCGGCCCGCCGCGGCACCGGCCGACCGGCGGCGACCAGCAGCAGGGGCCACTGGCGCACCACCCGCAGGAGGCGGTGCCACAACAGGACGCTGGCCTCGTCCACCCACTGGAGGTCGTCGACCACGATCACCAGCGGCGCCTCGTCGCACAACTCGTCGACCAGGCCGATCATCCGCTCGATCACCAGCGGCACCGGGTCGTCGGACGCGCCGGCCGGGCGGCGCAGCGCCTGCGCCAACGCGGCCCGGCGCGGATCGCCGGAGGACTCGGTGACGTCGAGGCAGTCGAGCAGCACGCGCAGCGGGGTGCGCGGCCCGAACTCGTCGCCCGCCGCCCACGCCACCCGGCAGCCGGCGTCGGCCGCCCGGGACAGGCCGGTGGCCAGCAGGGCGGACTTGCCGATGCCCGGCTCGCCACCGACCCAGACCGCGCCACCCCGACCGGCGACCAGGGCGGAGACGGCCCCGCGCAGCACGTCCGCCTCCTCCTCCCGGCCGACGAACACGGCGGGCTCGATCATCGGCGAGGCGCCGACCCGCGGCGCCGGGACGTCGTCGGCCTTGTCCTCCAACACGATCCGGTGCGCCTGCCGCAGCGCGGAGCCCGGCTCGATGCCGAGTTCCTCCACGAGCACCCGGCGTGCGTCGTGGTAGACCTCCAACGCCTCCGCCTGGCGCCCGGCCCGGTGCAGCGCGGTCATGAGCAGGGCGCGCAGGCCCTCCCGCACCGGGTGCTCGCGGGTCAGCGCGGCGAGGTCCGCGATCACGTCCTCGTGCCGCCCGACGACCAGCGCCAGCTCGGCCCGCCGTTCCGCGGTGGCCAACCGCAGCTCGTGCAACCGCGACCGCTGCGACTCGGCGAACGGGCCGGGCACCCCGGAGAGCGCCTCACCGCGCCACAACGCGTGCGCCTGCTCCAGCTCGGCCAGCGCCAGGGCCGGTTCGCGGTCGGCCAGTTCCCTGGCCCGTTCGCGGTGGCGTTCGAACCGGTGGACGTCCACGCCGTCGACCGGCACGCGCAGGCAGTACCCGGACCCGGCGGAGGTGAGCACCACGCCGGCGGACCGCTTGGGCCGCTCCGGCTCCAACGCCCGGCGCAGGCCGGAGATGTAGGTGTACAGGCCGGCGCCGGCCGTCGCGGGCGGCGAGTCGCCCCACACGCCGTCGATCAGCTCGTCCTTGGACACGGCCTGCCCGGCTCGCAGGGCGAGCAGGGCGAACACCGCGCGCTGCCGGGCGGTGCCCAGTTCGACCTCGACCCCGTTGCGCCAGGCCCGGACGGCGCCCAGCAGTTCCACCCGGACGGGGACGGGGGCAGCCGTCACCGCTTCCGCCCGCCGCGGCCGGTCGGCCGTGCCATTCGGTGGAGTGCGCGTTGTCGCCCGTTCCGATCGGGCCAGGTCGATTCCACCGGACCGGGAATGGCGTCCGCCGCGCAGTCGCCCGCCGACATCGGATCACCACCCCCTCGCCCCGACCTGCGGCAATCGGCCCGCTCGCCGATCGGCGCACGATCACCCTCCAACATAACCACAGGGAGCCACTCCTGGTCGCCAACCGTAGCGGTAAACCCGGTCGCGCCCGAAGGCGGCAATCCCGGCCAACGGACTTCCGGCAGTCGCGATATCGGCCGGTGTGCCGATGTCGGAGCAATCGGATCGGCCTCCCGGGTGATCTGCTGTCAAAGGCGTCCCAATTCGCTCCACGCAACATTTTCGACGTCTACTCGCCCTGACGAGCGGTCGACCCGAAGGACCACTGTCCGTTGTAGACGGAGCCGGGTCGGTGACAGCTCGGCCGACGGCCATGCCCGCCCGGCGACCGTGACCGGTGGAGGGTGGTGAAACCGCGGTGAAACCGTCGTGATCCGGTGCGGCGGCACCGTGCTCCGCATGACGAACAACCCCGCGATCGCGGTGACCGGATTGCGCCGGTCGTACGGCAGGCAGGTGGTGCTCGACGGCATCGACCTGCACGTGCCCGAGGGCGCCGTCTTCTCCTTGCTCGGCCCCAACGGCGCGGGCAAGACGACCGTGGTCCAGATCTTGTCGACCCTGATCCGCGCCGACGCGGGCGAGGTCCGCGTCGGCGGGCACGACGTGCGCCGCGAACCCGACCTCGTGCGGGCCGCGATCGGCGTCACGGGTCAGTTCTCGGCGGTGGACGACTTCCTCACCGGCGAGGAGAACCTGCTGCTCATGGCCGACCTGCACCACCTGGGCCGGGCCGAGGGCCGGCGACGCGCGGCGGACCTGCTCGAACGGTTCGGCCTCGGCGAGGCGGCGAGGAAGGCGGGCGTGACGTACTCCGGCGGCATGCGGCGTCGGCTCGACCTCGCCATGGGCCTGATCGGCGACCCGAGGGTGGTCTTCCTCGACGAGCCGACCACCGGGCTCGACCCGCGCAGCCGGCGCGACCTGTGGCAGATCGTGCGCGACCTCGTCGCCCGGGGCGTGACGATCTTCCTCACCACGCAGTACCTGGAGGAGGCGGACCAGCTCGCCGACCGGATCGCATTGCTCGACCACGGCCGGATCGTCGCCGAGGGCGCCCCGGCCGAGTTGAAGCGGCTGGCGCCGGGCGGGCACGTCGAGCTGCGGTTCGCCGACGACCGCGCCCTGGCCGACGCCGCCGCCGCGCTGGGCGTCGCACCGGACCCGGCCGACGAGCCGCTGGTCCTGCGGGTGCCCGGCGACGGCGGCGTCCGCTCCCTCAGAGCCCTGCTCGACCGCCTCGACGCCGCCTCGGTCGACGTGGACGGGCTGGCCGTGCGCACCCCCGACCTGGACGACGTGTTCTTCGCCGTGACGGGCCGGCCCGTCACGGCCGCCGTTCCCCCCTCACCGGAAGCGACCACCCGATGACCGCGATCACCCTGGCCGTCCGCGACTCGACCACGATGCTGCGCCGCCAGCTGCGGCACATGTCCCGCGCCTGGTCCGTCACGCTGATGCTGCTCGCCGTGCCGATCGTCTTGCTGCTGCTGTTCGTCTACGTGCTCGGCGGCATGCTGGGCGACGGCCTCGGCGGCGGGTCGGGCGGTCGCGGCGCCTACGTCGGCTACGTCACGCCCGGGATCCTGCTCGTCACGATCACCGGCGCCGTGCAGGGCACCGCGATCTCGGTGGCGATCGACATGACGACGGGCATCATCGCCCGGTTCCGGACCATGGCCATCGCGCGGGTGTCCGTCCTGACCGGGCACGTGCTCGGCAGCGTGCTGCACACCCTGTTCAGCCTCGCCGTCGTGCTCGGCGCGGCCGTGCTCGTCGGGTTCCGGCCGAACGCGACCGCGGTCGAGTGGCTGGCGGTCGCCGGCGTGCTCACCGCGACGACGTTCGCGCTCGTGTGGCTGGCCGTCGCGATGGGGTTGGTGACGAAGACCGTCGCGGCGGCGAGCAACCTGGCCATGCCGCTGACGCTGCTGCCGCTGTTCGGCAGCGGGTTCGTGCCGACCGACTCGTTGCCGGCCGGGCTGCGGTGGTTCGCCGAGCTCCAGCCGTTCACCCCGGTCATGGAAACGCTGCGCGGCCTGCTGCTCGGCACGCCGATCGGGACCAGCGCCGTGGTCGCGCTCGGCTGGTGCGCCGTGATCGCGCTGGCCGGGTACGCGTGGGCGAAGCGGCTCTACAACCGGGACCGCACCCGCTGAGCGGTCCGCGCTCAGCGGCCGAGCGGACGCCCGCGCACCAGGTCCAGCGCCACCGCGCGGAGACCGGCGCGGTCCAGGGCGGCGTACGACGACACGGCTTCGTCGTACGCCGCCCGGTCGGCCCGCTCGGCGTCCGCCCGGATCGAGGCCGGTGACATCGTCGGCTGGAAGTCGCACCAGAACCCGACCCGCTCGGCCACCGCGAGCATCCGGGCCGCCGACCGCGCGAGGCACGGGTCGCCGGCGCGCCGGGCGCGGGCGAGGTCGGCCGTGGCGGCGGCCACCAGCAGGGTGCCGCAGAGCGACTGCGCCACCGGGTCCGGCGAAGGGGTCAACAGCTCGGCCAGCGGTCCGGGCAGCGCGTCGGCGACGTGGGCCACGAGGTCGAGCCGGTCGTGCCGGGCGTGCGCGACGACGGCCACCGACCGCGCCTGCGCCGCCCACGGGTCCCGGTCGGTCGGGACGCGGGCGTCGCCGACCCGCTCCACGGCCCGCCGCCACAGCCGCAGGCCGGCCTCCACCTCACCGCGGGCGAACCGCACCTCGGCCCGGATGCCGAGGTCGTAGCCGACCGACTCGGCCTCCTCCTCGTCGAGCGCGACCTGCGTGAGGCCGTCCAGCCACCGCTCGGCCTCGGCTATGTCGCCGAGCTGGAGGTTGGCCAGCACGAGCCACGCCCGGACGCCGACCGCGTCGACCCGCGCGCCGAGTCGCTGGAGCAGCGGCAGCGCGGCGACCAGGTGGTCCCGTGCCTCCGCGCCACGCCCGGAGCGCAGGCAGATCTCGGCGACCCTGCCGTGCCCGAACGAGCGCGGCCACGGCAGGTCGTGCCCGGTGAACACGTCGAGCGCCCGCCGGGCGGCCACCAGCGCCGCGTCGACGTCGCCCACGGCTTCCCAGCGGTAGCCGGCGAAGGCGTTCGCGACACCGGCCACCAGCGGCTCGGCGCTGTCGCACAGCCGGTGCAGCTCCGCCCGGTCGCCCAGCGCGGCGACCACCCAGCCGATCGCCCGGACCACCGTGTCCGGCTCCGCCACCCCGAGCCGGCGCAGCGCGACGACCGACCGCGGCGGCTTCGGGCCCTCGGCGCCGAACGTGTAGGCCGCGGCCACGGTGAGGGCGGTCCGGGCCACCTCGACGAACGCGGGCTCCGGCCGGTAGTGCGACAGCGCCCACGAGGTCTGCCGGATCAACGCCGTGAGCCGCGGGTAGTTCGACTCGAGGCTCCACGCGCCGCCGAGGACCGCGGTGACCGCCGCGACCGTGGGCCGGTCGTCGCGCCCGAGCGCCGACCGGAGCGCCTGGAGCAGGTTCTCCTGCTCCGCCTTGACCGCGGCGGCTGTGTCGTAGGGGTCGGAGCCGAACAGGCTCGCGTGCTCGGCGAGCCCGAACGCCCGCGCCCACGCCAGGAACGCGGTCGTCACGTCGTCGGCCTCACCCGCCGCCGTCAGCCGCGCGGCGCTGAACTCCCGGACCGTCTCCAGCATCCGGAACCGGGCGCCCGACGGCGTGTCGGACACCTTGATCAACGAGTGGTCGACCAGGTGCTCCAGCACCACGTCCACCTCACCCGTCCTCGTGGGCAGCCCGTCGAGCAGCACGCGCGCCGCGTCGGCGGTGAACCCGTCGGTGAACACCGAGAGAGCGCGCATCGCCGCCTGACCGGCCGGGTCGAGCAGGTTCCAGCTCCAGTCCACGACCGCGTGCAGCGTGTGGTGGCGTCGCGGCGCGTCCCGGGCGCCTCCGCGCAACAGGGCGAACCGGTCGTCGAGCCGCCGGGCGATCTCCGCCACGGACATGATCCGCACCCGGGCGGCGGCCAGCTCGACCGCGAGCGGCAGCCCGTCGAGGTGGCGGCACAGCTCCGCCACGGCCGGCTCGGGCAGGTCGACGCCGGGCCGCGCCGCCCGCGCCCGCTGCGCGAACAGCTCCGCGCTCGTCGCCAGGCTCAGCTCCGGCAGGTGGTGGACGGACTCCGACGACAGGCCGAGGGGTGTCCGGCCGGTGGTCAGCACCCGCGGCTCGGCGGTCAGCGACACCAGGGCGCGGACCAGGTCGGCGGCGCCCGCGACGACGTGCTCGCAGTTGTCCAGCACCAGCAGGGACGGGCCAGCGGCGAGCTTGGCCGCGATGGCGGCGGCGACGTCACCGCCCGTGACGGGCCCGCCCGGCGACCGGTGCTCGCCGACGCCGAGGGCCATCGCCACCTCGTGGGCCACGTCGTCGTCGGCGACGACGGCGGCCAGCGGCACGACGACCACCACCGGCGCCTGCGCGCGGCGGGCGACGGCGTGCGCGAGCCGGGTCTTGCCGAGGCCGCCCGGACCCACGATCGACGTCACGCGGGACGTGCGCAGCAGCGCCTCGACGGCGGCGACGTCCTCGTCCCGGCCCAGCAACGGGTTCGGCTCGTGCGCGACACCGTGCCGGACCGCGGGCGCCACGCCTTGGAGCAGCCGCCGGTGCTCCGCCCGCAGCGCCGGGCCGGGGTCCGCGCCGAGTTCCTCCCGCAACGCCCGCCGGTGCGCGTCGTAGCGGGCGAGCGCCGTGGCCGGGCCGACCGTCGCCGCCTCGCACCGCAACAGCTCGACCAGCACCTCCTCGTCACGCGGGTGGTCCGCGGCCAGCTCGGCCAACGGGCCCACCGCCTCGGCGGGCCGGTCCAGCCGGGCCAGGGCGAGCGCGCGGGCCCGCACCAGTGCGCGATGGGTGGCGTCCCGCTCCGCCCGCAACGCGGTGACGGGCTCGGCGTCGTCGCCCGGGTCGCCGTGCCACAGGGCGAGGCCCGCGTCGGCGTGCGAGAGCGCGGCGGCGTGGTCGCCGGCCCGCGAGCACCGGGCGGCGTCCTCGGCCCGGACCAGCACCGCCGAGCTGTCGACCTGGTCCTCGGCCAGCGCCAACCGGTAGCCGGTCGCGGTCCGCGCGATCACGTCGGCCCCGAGCCGGGACCGCGCCCGGGACACCAGGATCTGCACCGCCTTGGGCGGGTTCTCCGGCCGCTCGTCCGGCCACAGCCCGTCGACCAACCGCCCGGTGCCGCAGCCGGCGCGCAGGTCGGCCGCGAGCAGGGCCAGGAGACCGCGCAGCCGCGGACCCGCGATCTCGTGGCCGCGGAAGGACACCCCGGACAGCAGGACGAGATCGGGGGTCACGGAGCCAGCGTATCGACCCGGGCCGCGCGGCTAGGACACCCGGCTCGTCGCACGCATCCGCAGCCGGCGCGGCCGGATCACCGCGGCCGCGGCGGGGCGGACGTCCTCGCCGCCGGGCACGTGCTCCAGCCGCCACCGGGCGAGGATGGACGCCAGCGCCAGCGTCGCCTCCATCAGGCTGAACTTGTCGCCGATGCACTTGCGGGCGCCGTTGGCGAACGGCACGAACGCGTGGCGCGCGGGCTTGCGGGCCGGGTCCCAGCGGTCGGGGTCGAAGCGCTGCGGGTCCGGGTGCAGGTCGGCGTCGTGGTGGATGGGGTACGGGCTGTAGGCCAGCACCGTGCCCGCCGCCAGCCGGTGCCCGCCGAGCTCGGTGTCGGCGGTGACCTCGCGGGTGAGGACGTACACCGGCGACCGCAGGCGCAGCGTCTCGGTGATCACGCGGCCGGTCAGCTCCAGCGCGGACACGTCGCCGGGCCCCGCGGTCCGCCCGGCCAGCACCGCGTCCACCTCGGCGTGCAGGCGGCGTTCGACGTCGGGGTGGCGTGCGATCAGGTGCAGCGCCCACGCCAGCGTGACGGCGGTCGTCTCGCTGCCGGCGAGGTGGAAGGTGAGCATCTGGTTGACCACCTCGTGGTCGGACAAGGTCCGGTCCGCGCCGGTGGACTCCTCGTCGTACCCGGCGAGGAGCGCGGACAGCAGGTCGCCCCGGTCGCCGCCCTCCTCGCGCCGGGCGCGGACGATCGCCTCGACCATCGCCCTGAGCCGGGCGTGCGCGCGCTCGAACCTCACGTTGACCGGCAGCGGCAGCCTGGTGAGCGCCTTGGGCATCATCATGCGCGGCAGGACGTCGGTGGCGAGCACGTCCGCGTCCTCCTGCGACTGCTTGAGCTCCGCGGGCGACAGCGTGTCGGAGAACATGGTGGCGGTGAGCACGTTGGTGGCGAGCATGCCCATCTCCGCGGGCACGTCGAGCACCTGCCCGTCGCGCCACGCGCCGACCCGGTCGGCGATCTGCGCGGACATCGTGCGCCCGTAGGCGTCGAACCTGCCGACGTGGAACGCGGGCTGCAGCAGCCGCCGCTGCCTGCGGTGCTCGTGGTGCGGGCAGGTGGACAGGTTGTTGCCGACCACGTCGCGCACCCGGTCGGCGAACGGGCCGCCCTTGTCGAACGTGCGGTCGTCGCGGAACACCTGCTGCGCCAACTCGGCGTCGCAGACCACGACCGCCTTGACCGGCCCGAACGCGATGCGCACCAGCGGTCCCTGGCGGGCCAGGGAACCGAGGAAGCCGAGCGGGTCGCGCATCATCGGCCAGGCGTGCCCGACGACCGGTAATCGACCTCGTGCCATGGGAATCCGCGTTGCCGGGTCCACTGGCCGCACCTCCCGCGCTCTCCCCCATCGTGGCGGTCGGGGCGCGGTCCGTCGACTACGGTTTGCCGATCGAGCCGTTCACACCGCGCGGTCCGGCCATGATCAGGGACGGCGCCGATCACGAGGACGAACGCCGACCTGCGCGTCACCGCACCGGCCGACGTTCGTGGGAAGCACCACGCGAGGTCGCCGTCAGCGGAGGCGTTCGAGGTAGTCGTGCTCCAGCAACCACGCCACGTTCAGCCGCTCCGGCGCGTCCGGCACGAACGCGCGGTTCAGCTGGTACTGCGTGCCGCCGCCGGACTGGGCGAACCACGGCGCGATGGGGCCCGCGTCCACGTCGAAGTCCCTGCTGACGAGGTAGACGTGGTAGTTGCAGTTCTCCGCCGGCGTGCCGACGAGGTTCTGCGGCGGGATGGAGCGGCTGGTGTAGGGCAGGCCCTCGGGCGCGAGGAACGCGCCGTACTCGCTGCCGTAGCGGTCGATCCGCTCACCCTGGTCCAGGGTCTCCCGCCGCTTGATCGGGTTGCCGTCCTGGTCGAGCTGGTAGCCGTCCGCCGGCGGGTAGCGCCACGAGTTCGCTTCGCTGTTGTAGTAGGTGTCGAAGAACTCCGCCTCGGGCAGGCCGCCGGTCCGGTCGTACCCGACCAGCTGGCGGCCGACCGGGCCCGCCACGGGCAGGCGCTCGGGTCCCAGCCTGCGGTCGCCCTGGTACAGCTCCTCGGAGCACTGGGTGGGGTTGTTCCGCGCCGCGGCGTCGTCCTGGGCCGCCTGGGCGGACGGTGCGGCGGCCAGCGCCGACGCCAACAGGACTGACGACACGGCGGCGGCGAACTTGGCGAACCCGCGCATCCGACGACCTCCTCGTGCTCGACGGCCGGACGCGGGGAACGCTAGCGCCGTCGGGCTCCGGGTTGGAGGCGTCGAAGCCGGGTTCACCCGATCATTCACGCCACGTGAGCCGGTCGAGTGCACGGTTCCGCTGCGTAGCGATGTCGGTCGCGCCAACAATTCGCTGGTCATCGGCGCACGCCGCTGCCTACCGTGTCGCCGTCGATCGAGGCGGGGAAGGGTGGACCAGTGCGGCTGGCCGGGCGGGAGTGGCGGACGCTGGTCAGCGCCGTGCGGTTGGGCGGCGACAGCTACCGGGTGATCCGTCCCTCGCGACCGATCGCCCACGCGTCCCTGCACGAAGCCTCGCACAGCCCGCAGATGTCGGTGGACAAGGCCGCGACCGCGGACCTCGCGTCCGCCTGGTGGCTGGCCTCGCGCTCACCCCGCAGCCTCGTCTACCTGCCGCTGCGGTCGAGCCCGTCCCGCTGCGGCGAGGAGTACGGCGGCCGCAGGCTCGACCTCGTGCTGCTGCACCACAGCCTCCGATTCCCGGTGTCGCGGTGGAAGCAGGTCCGCGCCGGCCTGTCACCGGCCGCCACCCACAAGGTGACGCTGCCGCCGGAGGCGTTCCGCCAGGTCGGGCGCGAGGAGCACGAGCGTTCCTTCCACCGCGAGTTCCGCGACCACCTGCGCTGGAGCATCGCCGCGGACACCCTGTTCGTCGTCGGCAGTCGGCGCGCCTACGAGCTCCGGGGCGAGCAGCTGCGCGCGCTCGCCGAGGACTGCCCGGCCCACCTCGCCACCTCACCCGACACGCACTGCTGCGCGGAGATCGGGCTGGGCCGCTGCCGGACGTCCAACGGGGACGCCCGCAACCCGTTCATCGGGCTGCACGTCGAATGCTGCAACCGCCACTGGTGAACCACGCCCGCGGCACGTGACGGGTGACCACCTGATCCAGTCGGTCCCATCGCACGCACGCCGGCGGCGCCCACGCGACGCCAACGCGTCCGTCGCGCCGGCCGAGTCTTGACGCACGCACGGCGCACTGCCAGCATTGGTCCCGATGTTTGCGTAAACATTGCGCGTGGGACGGCAACGCCGCCGCACGGCGCCCGTCGGGAACCCCCGACAGCGCCTTGGCCCGACCGCGCGAGGGCCGCTCAACGGGACGGTGCCCCGTCCCGGATGGGCCAGCGCGCGGATTCGCCCACGCCGGGCGCCGGCCGTTCGATCCCTGTGGTGGGCCGGACAAAGGAGTCCAGATGTCCCGCTTGTCCCCGAGGCGGTGGCGTGCGGCGTTGACCGCCGCGGCCGTCGGCCTGGCAACCCTGCTGCTACCCGGCGGCACGGCGCACGCCGCGCCCGTCACCGTGGACGTGGGGGTGCAGTTCACCGACACGAGCGGCAACCTCGTCCAGGCGCACGGCGGTGGCGTGATCAAGGTCGGCAGCTACTACTACTGGTTCGGCGAGAACCGGCACCCGGACAACCTGTTCCGGGCCGTGTCCGTCTACCGGTCCACCGACCTGAAGACCTGGGAGTTCCGCAACAACGTCCTCACCCAGAACAGCCACTCGGAACTGCGCACGTCCTGGGTGGAACGACCGAAGGTCATCTACAACGCGTCCACGGGCCAGTACGTCATGTGGATGCACTGGGAGAACGGCCAGCACTACGGCGAGGCGCGGGCCGCCGTGGCGTACTCGTCCACTGTGGACGGCAACTACACCTACCAGGGCAGTTTCCGGCCGCTCGGGCAGCACATGTCGCGTGACATCACGCTGTACAAGGACGACGACGGCACGGCGTACATGATCTCGGCCGCGCGGGAGAACTACGACCTGCACATCTACCGCCTCAACGCCGACTACCGCAATGTCGCGCAACTGGTCGGCAACCCGTGGCCCGGCGGGCACCGCGAGGCCCCGGCGTTGTTCAAGCGCAACGGCGTGTACTTCATGCTCACGTCCGGCGCCACGGGGTGGTCGCCGAACCAGGCGAAGTACGCCACCGCCACCAGCGTGTCCGGTCCGTGGAGCGAGATGCGCAACGTGGGCGACTCCACCACGTACCGCTCGCAACCCGCGTACGTGCTGCCGATCCAGGGCACCCAGACGACGTCCTACCTCTACATGGGCGACCGCTGGGCCGGCGCCTGGAACGGACCCGTGAGCGACTCCAGCTACGTCTGGCTCCCGATCACGTTCTCCGACAACACCACCATGAGCCTGTCGAACGCGGGCCAGATCGTCATCGACACGGCGACCGGCACGATCAGCCCGGTGGCCCTGACGTACAACCGGATCAGCGTGCGGCACTCCGGCAAGTGCCTCGACGTCGCCAACGCCAGCGGCGCGGACGGCGCGGCGTTGATGCAGTACCCGTGCGGCAGCGGGACGAACCAGCAGTTCCGCCTGCAGTCCGCGGGCGGCGCCTACTACCAGCTGATCGCCCGGCACTCCAGCAAGTGCCTCGACGTGAGCGACAGCAGCACGGCCGACGGCGCGGCCGTCGTGCAGTGGAGCTGCAACTCCGGGCAGAACCAGCAGTGGTCGCTGGTCGACGCGGGCTCCGGCTACTCCAGGCTGGTCGCGCGGCACTCCGGCAAGTGCCTGGACCTGCCGAGCAGCTCGCAGGAGAACCTGCAGTTCAAGCAGTACCCGTGCAACTCCGGGCAGAACCAGCAGTTCCAGCTCACGCGCGTCTGAGCAGGGCGCTCACCCTCGACCGGGCCGCCGAGCCGGTCCGGTCGGGGCGGGCGCGCGGGTCCCCCGCCGTCAGGCGAGGTGGTGGAACCCGGTCGCCGCCGACGTCAACGCGTCCACGCAGGCCCTGATCGCACCCCGGTCGTCGTCCTCGGCGCGGTTGATCGCGTAGATGGTGCGGTTGAGGGCCGGGCGGGTGGTGAGGAGCCGCACACCCTCGGGCACCGAGTCGCGGCCAAGGCGCGGGATCGCGGCGGCGCCCACGTTGCCCGCGACCAGGGCCAGCTGGGTCGGGTAGCTGCCGACGGTGCAGGTGATCCGCGCGCCCAAACCCTGCTGCCGCAGCACGTGCACGAGCCAGTCGTGGCAGCCCGAGCCCGCGCTCCAGGCGATCCACGGCAGGTCGTCCACCTCGGCCAGGTCGACGGCCTTGCGGTGCGCCAGGCGGTGGCCCGCGGGCAGGGCGAGGTCCGCCACGTCGGACAGCAGCGTGGTCCGCGAGGTCGACGGCGGCACGGTGACGGGGCGGTGCTCCCAGCTCTCCAGCACCGCCACGTCCAGCCTGCCGTCGACCACCAGCGGCATGGTCTCCTCGGCCTCGCCCTCGTGCAGGGTCACCTCCAGGCCGGGGTGCTGGGCGCGCAACGTCGCCAGCACGGGTGGCAGCAGGGCGTGCACGGTGGTGGGGATGGCCCCGATGCGCAGCGGGCCGGTGATGTCCTCGCGCAGCAGCTCCAGGTCCGACCGCGCCTTGTCGACCTGGGCAAGGATGGTGGCCGCGTGACCCGCGAGCACGTGCCCGGCGGTGGTGAGGCGGACGGTGCGGCCGTGCGGCTCCAGCAGCCGTTGGCCTGCCTCCCGTTCCAGCTTCGCCAGCTGCTGGGACACGCCGGACGGGGTGACGTGCAGCGCGGTCGCCGCCGCCGCGACCGTCCCGTGGGTCGCCACGGCGTGCAGGGCACGCATCCGCTCCAAACCGAACACGGTAGAGATGCTACCGAATTCCGCTCACGACAATTCGCTTGTCCTTGATGGTCGGTGGACCTCAGGGTGGACGGGTGACCACGACCGAAGCCCGACCGGCGACCGTGCCGCCCGCCACGCGGGTGAACCCGGCCCTGCTCGCGATGGCGGGCAGCCTCTGCATCGCGCTGTCGTCGGTGTTCATCAAGGTGTCCGGGGCCAGCGGCAGCACCAGCGCGTTCTGGCGCTGCCTGTTCTCGCTGCCGGTGCTGGGCGTGCTGGTGTGGTGGGAACGGCGGCGGGGCACGGCGCGGCGGCGGTTGCTGCTGCCGCTGCTGGCGGGGGTCGGGCTCGGCGTGGACTTCGTGCTGTGGGGTGACGCGATCGCCCTGGTCGGCGCGGGCATCGCGACCGTGCTGCTGTCCGTGCAGGTGGTGATCGTGCCCGCGGTGGCCTACCTGGTGTTCCGGGAACGGCCGTCGAACCGCTTCGTGTGGGCCGCGCCCGTGCTGCTGGGCGGGATCGTGCTCGCGGGCGGTCTGGCGGGGACGCCGGCGTTCGGCCCCGACCCGGTCCTGGGCGCGGTGCTGGCGCTGGGCGCGGGTGTGGGGTTCGCCGCCTACCTGGTGCTGATGCGGCGCAGCACCGGACCCGGCGCCCGCGACCACACGTTGTTCCTGGCCACCGTGTCGGCCGGGGTGACGGCGGTGGCGATCGGCGTGCCGACGGGCCGGCTCGACCTGTCGCCGGGGTGGCCCGTGCTCGGCTGGCTGGTCGCGTTGGCGCTGATCGGCCAGATCGCGGGCTGGCTGCTGATCTCCACGGCGCTGCCGCGGCTGTCGAGTGCCACGGGCGCCACGATGATGCTGTTGCAGCCGGTGGGCGCGATCCTCATGGGTGTCGTGCTGCTGCACGAGCGGCCGAGCGCGCCGCAGCTGGTCGGGTGCCTGGTGGTGCTCGGCGCGGTCGCCTTCGTCAGCGTCGGGTCGCGCCGCTGACGGGCGCGTGGGCGTCAGTGCGGCGTGGTGTTCGTGAGGCGGACGAGGAACTCCGCGTTGTCGCTCGTCTTGCGCAGGCCGTCGAGGAGCACGTCGATCGCGTCCTCCTTGCCGGCGAGGGCGCGGCGCAGCAGGCGGGTCGCCGTCGCTTCGCGCGGGGTGAGCAGCAGGTCGTCGCGGCGGGTGCCGGACTGGGTGACCTCCACGGCGGGGAACACGCGCCGGGCGGCGGCCTTGCGGTCCAGCCGCAGCTCGGCGTTGCCGGTGCCCTTGTACTCCTCGAAGAGCAGCGAGTCGCCCACCGAGCCGGTGTCGACCAGCGCGGTGGCGATGATCGTCAGCGAACCGCCGCCGTCGACGTTGCGCGCGGCGCCCAGGAACCGCTTGGGGCCGATGAGGGAGCCGGCGTCCACGCCGCCGGACAGGGTCCGGCCGGACACGGGTGCGGCGAGGTTGTAGGCGCGACCCAGTCGGGTCGCGGAGTCCATCAGCACCACGACGTCGCGCCCCAGCTCGACCAGGCGTTTCGCCCGTTCGACGGCGAGTTCGGCGAGCGCGGTGTGGTGGCGGGGCGGGTGGTCGAAGGTGGCGGCGACGACCTCGGCGGGCACGGCTCGCGCGAGGTCGGTGACCTCCTCCGGCCGTTCGCCGACCAGGACCAGCATCAGGTGGCACTCCGGGTGGTTCTTGGCGAGGCCGTGCGCGATGGACCGCAGCACGGTGGTCTTGCCCGCCTTGGGCGGGGCGAAGATCAACGCGCGCTGGCCCTTGCCGATGGGCATCACCAGGTCGACCACCCGCGTGGTCAGCTCGTGCGCCTCCGTCTCCAGCCGCAGCCGTTCGTGCGGGTGGGTGGGCACGAGGTCGGCGAAGGACGGCCGGGACCGGGCGTGGCGCGGGTGCGCGCCGTTGACGGCCTCGACGGTGACCATCGACGGCGCCTTGCCCTCCCTGGGCGGTGGCGCGACGCGGCCGTGCACCTCGTCACCGCGCCGCAGCCCGTGTTCGGCCACGAGGTGCTGCGCGACGGCGACGTCCCGCGGTCCGGGCAGGTAGCCCTCGGTGCGCAGGACGGCGCGGCGGTCCACGACGTCGAGGACGCCGGAGGTGAGGCGGGTGTCGGAAAAATCGTTGTGGTTCAAGGGTTTTCTCCCTGATCGCGGGAATGGGTGGACGCGCGGCGACGCCGCGGCGGGAACCCGGGACCACGTCGGGAAAGGCTCGAGGAGCCACGTCCGACCGGTGCCGGGAATTTCGAGAGATGTCGCGGGAGGGGCTGACGCCACCTACGTCCGCGAGAACGAGATGTCACGCAGCATAACCACCGACCTGGACACCGCGCAACCGAGTCCCCCGACGAGCAGCCGCCGGCCGGCGTGACGGCTGGTACACCGGGGTGCGCGAGGTCGGGTCGAGGGCGACGTGTGCCGGTGGTGTCGCGGTTGCCGCTCGTGGAGGACGGGTGTCGCGGTCACCGCTCGTCAGGTGTCACGAGACGGCCAGGGCGGCCTCGGGGGTGCACGGCTTCTCCATCGGGCCCAGCTCGCGCCAGTTCAGCGACCACACCCGGACCTCGCCGGCGACGCGGCGGCCCAGCAAGCAGGCCTTGGCGCCGCCGTTGTTCGCCGACAGCGCCACGCCGACGTCGGAGCCCCGGACGCGCACCAGCACCCGCGGCGGGATGCTCGCCAGGTTGGTCTCCGGGTCCACCCGCGGCGCGGGCAGACCGGTGGCGAGCGCGGCGCGCACCTCGGCTTCGCCGGGCGTCCCGGGCAGCGCGCCGAGGGTGGCTTCCAGGGCCGGTGCGAAGTCCGACGGGACGTCCCGCTTCGGCAGCGGCGGCGGCGTGATCGGGGTGGCGTCGTCCGGGCAGGCGACCCGGGACGGCTCCGACACCGCGCCGTAGTAGTCGAACTCCACCTCGTAGCAGGCGTCGAACGCCGGGGTCTGCTGCCAACCCGAGTCGTGGGCGTCGTGGTGGATCCGCCAGACCAGGCGCGCCATCGGGTCCTCGGGGTCCTGGTGCGCGAGGTCCTCGGCCCGCAGGACGCTGAAGCCCGGCGACTTGCCGAGGCTCGTGGCCAACGCGGCACGGGCGAAACCGGCCGCGTCCGGCTGGTGCGGGTGGCCGATGGCGTCGGCCAGGGTCGCGGACCGCCGGTCCAGCTCGTCCTCGACCGCGGCCGAACCGTCCAGCACACCGCACGAGGCGAGCAGCACGCCCGCGCACGCGACCGCCGCGATCCGCGGTGAAGTGATCACGTCCCCCACGTTATCCGTGCCGGTGACCGGGGCGCATGAGCAATTCCCCGCGGCCGGGCGGCACCGATCGACCTGCCGGACGAGTCGGGTCACAGGCCGAAGGCCAGCAGCACGCTGCCGTTCGGGTTCGGGTAGGTCGGCCAGTACCCCGCCTGCACGTAGACCATGCCACCGGACACCACCGCGCCACCGCCGCTGCCGGAGACCGACCCGCCGCGGCCCGGCAGGCCGTTGACGCCGGTGAAGTCCTGGAGCGTGTCGAACGTCCAGAGCACCCGGCCGTCACGGGCCGAGTACGCCCGCAGCTTGCCGTCGTTGCTGCCCTCGTAGACCAGGCCGGGGCTGCTGGTCACGCCGGGACCGTGGGCGAGCGTGCACAGGTCCGGGTACGCCGCCGCACCGCCGGTCGTGCAGCCGTCGGCCGGGTTCGGCGTCTCCCACAGCACGTCCCCGTCCGCCGGGTCGAGCGCGAACACCTTGCCCGGGTCGGCGAAGTAGGTCGCGACGTACAGCCGGCGCCCGTCGAAGCTCGTGCCCCACTGGATGCCGCCGAAGCCCGAGCCCGGGATCGGCAGGCCGAGCGCGCGCCGCCACACCACTTCGCCCGTCACGGCGTCGAACACGTGGTACACGCCGAGCTTCTGCCCCACACCCACCAGCGCCCGCCCGTCGACGGTGAACAGGTTGGGCGTGGCGCCGATGTCGTAGTCCAGCGCCGAGCCGTCGGCCAGGCCCGGGCAGTAGGGCGCGCCGTCCGGCAGGTTGCACAGCAGCCGCCACGTGTCGGCCTTGGTGACCTGGTTGCGCCACTTCACCGCGCCGGTCCGGTGGTCGAGCGCGAGCAGCGTGTCGAAGTCGCCGGTCGTGCCGGTGTAGAGCTGGCCGGTGCCCACGTACAGCGTGCCGGTGCGCTGGTCGACCACCGGCGAGGACCACACGCCCGCCCCGGACGGTTCGTGGCGGGTGGCGCCGCTGGGCCACGTCCCGACGGCCCGCGGTTCGGGCACGGTGTAGTGCCGCCACACCAGTTCGCCCGTGCGGGCGTCGAGGGCGTCGAGGTGGCCGCGGAACGTGCAGCAGGGGTAGTCCGGGTCGTCGGCGGTGCCGTCCGGGCTGTTGAGCGAGTTCTCGCCGCTGGACGTGCCCACGTACACCAGGCCGTCGTGCACCAGCGGCGAACTGGTCACCGTCGCCGCCGGGTGCTCGTCGACCTCCTTGGCCCACGCGAGCTGCCCGGTGCGCTGGTCCAGCGCGTAGACGAAGCCCCGGATGTCCCCGAAGTAGACCTTCCCGCCCGCCACCGACGGTCCGTCCCACGGTATGGCGGGCCGCGGCTTGGCGCCCGGCTCGACGCCGCCGAGGTCGAACGTCCACCGGTCCGCCCCGGTGCGGGCGTCACGGGCGCGGAACCGGCCGTCCGGACCGCCGAAGTACACCGTCCCGTCGACCACGGCGGGCTGGCTGCGCACGGGGAACGGCGTGCCGCTCGCCGGGTAGGCGAACGCCCACTTCAGCTCCAGCCGGTCCACGTTGCGCGGCGTGATCCGCCACTCGGCGGCGTTGTGCCTGCTGCCCTTGAGGTCCTTCTGCCACGTCGGCCAGTCGCCGCCGCCCGCGCCGAGCGGTGCCGCCGCGGTGACGCCCGCGCCGAGCACGGTGGTCACCGCCACGACCGCCAAGAGGGCCGTGGCCCCGCGCCTGTGTGCCATCTCCGTCATCCCCTCCCGCCGGTGGGTCGACCCACGGTGGCACGGGGCCGTGGCCGGGCACGTGGTGCGGACCGGCGAATCGCGTCTCGATGACGTCGATCGGGCGCGGCCCGTTCGGCTGATCCACCGCGTCGGAGTTGCGTAACCTCAACGCCTGCCGGGAAGCGGAGTCCACAGAGGACGGTTGGTCTGGAGACGTGCTCGCGCAGCCGCTGCCGGATGTCGCCGGCTTCGGCGGTGCGGTTCTGGGCCCGGTACAGGTCCAGGACCTGCCGCCACTCGGGAAACTGCCAGTCGATCGGATGCGCAATTCCGGGCGCCAAGGGGCGACGACCGGCACTCGTGCGAGGAACGCTCGGTTTCGGCGGCGACACCGCGTCCGATCGGCACCCCGGCCGCCTCCGCGCGGAATTGTCGGTGTCGCTCGATAGCGTGCCCACAGATCACGCGAAGAAGGAGCGAACGCATGTCTGCCACGACGTACCTGGAGCTGTCCGAGGCCGACGGTGGCGCGCACAAGTTCTACGAAGTGCGGGTCGAGGACACCGAGGTCACCATCACCTACGGGCGGATCGGGGAGCAGGGGCAGGTCAGGAGCGCGACCTTCGCCGACCACACCAAGGCGCTCAAGGCCGCCGAGAAGAAGATCGGCGAGAAGGTGCGCAAGGGCTACGCGCCGGCCGTCAAGGGCGTGCGCCAACGCCGGTCGGTGAGCAGGCGGCAGATCGTCAGCACCCGCTCCACCGCGACCCAGGCGCCGGTGCTGTGGCGGTTCGCCTCCGGCGCGCCGGCGTTCGGGATCTTCATCGGCGAGGACCACGCCTGGGTCGGCAACGAGAACGGCGACGTCTACACCCTCACCCACGACGGCCGGGTCACCGGGCGGTTCGGGCTGCCCGACGCGGTGAAGTGCATCGTGGCCGACGACTTCTGGATCTACGCGGGGTGCGACGACGGCCAGGTGTACGACCTCGGCGCGAAGGTGCCCCGGGTGGCCTACGAGATCGCCGACGACGTGGACATCTACTGGCTCGACATCCACGACGGCGTGCTGGGCGTGTCCGACCGCCAGGGCCGGGTGACCGTGGTGGACCACGAGGACGAGTTCCAGTGGTCGGTGCCGGCCACCGGTGACAGCGCCTGGATGGTCCGCTGCTCGCCGGAGGGCGTCTTCCACGGACACTCCCGCGGCGTCACCCACTACACCGGCCGCGGGCACCGGGCGTGGCACGCCGACACCGTCGGCCAGGTGCTGTTCGGCTGGCAGGAGCGCGACGCCGTGTTCGCGGGCACCAGCCGCGGCCGGGTGCACCGGTTCGCCAAGTCGGACGGGCGGATGACCGGCGACTACCGCTGCGACGCGGCCGTGTTCTCCTGCGCCACGTCGCCCGACGGCGAGTTCGTGTTCGCGGGCGACAACCAGTCCTCGGTGTACTGCTTCGCCGCCGACGGGACCCGGCTGTGGAAGCTCGCGACGGGGTGCGGTTCGGCGTTCTCCATGCAGTACCGCGACGAGCGGCTCTACCTGGTGACCACGGACGGTTCGCTCGCGTGCCTCGACGCGAGCCCGGCCGCCGTGCGCGCGGCCGAGCAGGGGCAGCTGCCGCAGCGCCAGGACATCAAGGCGGGCGCCATCGACCGGGTCGAGGCGACCGCGGAGGTCGAGGTCGTGTCGCAGGTCGCGCCGGGCGACGGCGTCGTGGTCGAGTGCGTGCAGGTCGGGGGCCGGGTCAGGGTGCACGTCGTCTCGGAGGGCTACGACCGGACGTGGGGCGTGCAGTTCCCCAAGAACATCCGCGTGCCCGGCGCCCGGTACCTGGTCACCGAAGTGCTCACCTCGGCCAGCGGCTCGTTCTACCGCACCCGCGGCGAGATCAAGCGCCTGCGCTGAGCACGGGCGCCGGCACCGGGGGGGGGGGGGGGGGGGGACGGGGGGGGGGGGGGGGGGGGGGGGGGGGTGGGGGGTGTCCGCCCGTCCCGGCAGAAGACGAAC
>NZ_JBVJVK010000022.1:93258-122189 GCF_055603705.1 Actinosynnema sp. NPDC037264
GAGGGAGAGCACGGGGAGGGGAAGCGACGCCCCCGGCACAGCCCCCCCCCCCCCCCCCCGCGCCGTTCCCGGGTGTTGCCCGACCGGCCCGGCACGCGGCCCACCGCACACGGCCCACCTCGCCACACACCGCCCGACAACGGCCACCCCGCCACACACCGACCGCCTCGCCCGACACCAGCCACCCCGCCCGACACCGCCCAGCCCTCCGGACACCGCAACCTCGCCCGACACCGACCGCCCCACCCGACACCGGCCACACTGCCGCACACCACCCACCCCGCCGCACACCACCCGCCCCGCCCGGCACCGGCCCGCGAGCGCACACCACCCGTCCCGTCCCGTCCCGCCCCGCCCGGCACCGGCTCGGCCCGGCACCGGCATGCGAGCGCACCCCGCCAGCGTGGGCTTCGCCCCCAACCTGATCGCCGAGGTTAAACGTCGCGGGTTGCGCCGTGGAGCCTCCGCACCGCCCGCGCCGCGACCGGTCAGGAATCGAGAAGCGCCCGTGGTGGGGGCGGACCTAGCGTTCTTCCCATGGCAAACATCGAATCCGTCACCCTCGACGTGGCCGACACCACGGCCGCCCACCGCTTCTACGCCGACGCGTTCGGCCTGGACGGGCAGCTCCGCCTGCGGGCCTCCGAGGCGCCGACGACCGGCTTCCGCGGGTTCACGCTGGCGCTCACGGTGTCCCAACCGTCCACCGTCGACAGCCTCGTCGCGACCGCCCTGGACGCCGGCGCGACCACGCTCAAGCCCGCCTCGAAGTCGCTGTGGGGCTACGGCGGCGTCGTGCAGGCGCCGGACGGCGCGATCTGGAAGATCGCGACCTCGGCCAAGAAGGACACCGGCCCCGCGACCCGGGCGATCGACGAGATCGTGCTCCTGCTCGGCGTCGCGGACGTGGCCGCGAGCAAGCGGTTCTACGTCGGCCAGGGGCTTGCCGTCGGCAAGAGCTTCGGCCGCGTGTACGTCGAGTTCGCCGCCGGGTCGGGCCCGGTCAAGCTGGCGCTGTACCGGCGTCGCGCGCTGGCCAAGGACGTCGGTGTCGCGCCCGACGGCACCGGGTCGCACCGGCTCACGATCGGCGGCGACGCCGGCGACTTCACCGACCCGGACGGGTTCGCGTGGGAGGCGTCGTCCCGGCTGTCGACGAACGCATGACGGCCGCACCGCCGCGCGGCCTCGACGAGAGGCTGCGGGACACCCGGGCCAGGCTCGCGGCCGACGTCGACCTCTGGGTCGCGACGTCGGGCGGGCCGGCCGGCGTCCACCTCGTCCCGCTCTCCTACCTCTGGGACGGCGCCGCCTTCCTGATCTCGACGCCGCGCTCCTCCGCCACCGGCCGCAACCTCCTGGCGGACGGCCGGGTGCGGCTCTGCCTCGGGCCGACGCGGGACGTCGTCGTGGTCGACGGGACCGCCGAGCCGGTGGACGTCGCCGACCTCGGCCCCGAGGCGGGCGACGCGTTCGCGGCCAGGACCGGCTTCGACCCGCGCGACCTGGACGAGCCCTACCAGTACTTCCTGGTCCGGCCGCGACGGATCCAGGCCTGGCGCGAGGCCGACGAGCTCCGCGGGCGCACCCTCATGCGCGACGGCCGGTGGCTCGGCTGACCACGGCGACGTCACGCCTGCGGACGAGCGCACCCCCTGCGCTTGCCATAGTCAGATGATCGGTATATACCGATAGCGTGAAAGACGGTCCGTTGAGGGAACCGACGTTCCTGATCCTCACGGCGTTGGCCGCGCGGGCGCAGCACGGCTACGGCATCCTGCTCGACGTCGAGGAGATCTCGGGCGGCCGGGTCAAGCTGCGCGCGGGCACCCTCTACACGGCGCTGGACCGGTTGTCCGCGGACGGTTGGGTGGCCGTCGACCGGGAGCAGGTCGTCGACGGCAGGCTCCGCCGCTACTACCGGCTGACCGACGAGGGGGCGGCCAGGTTGGAGACCGAAGTGCGGAGGTTGCGGGCACAGACCCGCGCCGCGGAGCGACGTCTGCGGCTGCGGCCGGCGGGGGGCACGGCATGAGCGAGTTGGAACGGCACTACCGGTGGCTGTTGGCGCGCTACCCGCGCGATCACCGCGAACGCCACGGCGAGGAGATGCTGGCGGTGCTGATGGCGGGCGCCGGCGACCGGGCGCGGCCGACCCGGCGTGAGCGCGTCGACCTGCTGTGGGCCGCGGTGCGGCTGCACCTGCGGCGGGTGGTGGCCGCCGATGGCGGCGTCGACGCCCGGGACGTGCTGGCGATCGTCAGCCTGCTCGGGCCGGTGGCGCTGCTGGCCGGCGCGACGACCGGCCTGCACGAGCTCGCGTGGTTCGTGAAGGCGGGCGCGCTGGTGGACATGCCGTGGTCCACGCAGTTCCCGGACGCGCCGGCGTGGCTCCTCTGGGGCGTGGTGGCCGTGCTCGTCCTGCTCGGGCGGTCGCGTGCCGCCGCGGTGGTCGCCTGGCCGGCCGTGGCCTGGTTCGTGCTGGTCGCGACGTTCCTCCCGCACCAGCACTGGTGGACCGGGATGGACGCGGGGTGGATCCTGGTGGGTCTGCTGACCGCGGTCGCGCTGACGTGGTCGCCGGGACCGGCGCGTGGTCGGGAGCTGGTCGGGCGTCGGGCGGTCCTCGTGCTGGCCGCGACGGTCGGCGTGACCGTGGCGCTGGGTGTCCTGGGGCACCGCGTGGCGGTGGTCGAGTTCCTCCGGCTCGTCGTGGTGATCGGCGGCACGGCGGTGGCGTGCGGCCACCGGTCGCGGGTCGGCCGGCGGGCCGCGTTGATCCTGCTGCTGCCGACCGTGACGACGGCGCTGGGCTTCGCCCAGCTGCTCATCTCGCTGCGCATGCCGACCTCGTTGGAGGTGGCGGTCTTCTACGGGCTGCCGGTGCTGGCGCTGCTGGCGTTGGGCGGCCTGCCACGCCGCGTCCGCAGGCGTCCCGACCGCCCGGTCACCTGACCGGGCGCTCCCAAACGAGGTCGGGCCGGATTTCCCTCCGTAGGGTGGTCTTCCGCCGGCCGGAATCACGGGGTGACACCGAGGTGCGCAGTCGGATCACCACGCGTCACGAAATCAACTCCTCGCGCGGCCGAGCACTCATCGGGTGACAGGACGTACCCCGACGAAGGACAGCGCCCTGACGGGGCGTGACCTGCGACGCTCCGTGGACCACGAGCTCAGGACGACGTCACCACCACCGGTGACGCGGGTGTCCCGCCCCGCACGCGGGACGGGCCGATCTCCGGCCGGCTCGTCGACCGCGACGACGGTCCCGGACCGCCCCGGGCGCGATTGCCGCCCCCGAAACCGGCGCATACGCTCGGCGCACAGCACGGTCCGTGATGCCGCCGGCGAGGATCGGACGCCCGGACGGGGCGACACCGGATGGCAGGTCGAGGACCCGATGACGGGTCGGGGTCCGCCGCGTCGCACCGTGACTTCCGCGCAGGAGCGAGCATGCCCGAAGTCCCACTCCAGTCCACCCCCTCTCCCCTGGCCGGCGACCACCACCGCGACGGTGACGTGACCGGGCGCCCGGCGTTCCGCGACGGCGCCCGGGTGGTCGCGCTCGCCGTCTCCGGTGCGCCGTGAGCGCCGAGCACGTGCCGGTCGCCGTGGTCGGCGCCGGGATCGGTGGGCTGGTCACCGCGTTGGCGGTGCGCCGCGCGGGCCTGCGGGTCGTGGTGTTCGAGCAGGCCGACGCGCTGAGCGAGGAAGGGGCTGGGCTGGCCCTCGGCGCGAACGGCACCCGGCCCCTGCTGCGGCTCGGCTTGGGCGCGGAGCTGCGGCGGATGGCCTTCCAGCCGAGGCGCGTGGTGTTCCACCACTGGCGGACCGGCGCGGTGCGGCAGGCCCTGCCCCTCGGCCGCGACTACGAGGACCGCTTCGGCGCGCCGTTCTACACCTTCCACCGCGCGGACCTGCAACGGCTGCTGGCCGAGCGGTACCGCGACGAGGGCGGCGAGCTGCGCACCGGGCACCGCTGCCTGGGCGTCACCCCGCTGGCCGACCGGGTGGTGGTCGAGTTCGACGGCGACCGGCGCGTCGAGGCCGGTGTGGTGGTGGGTGCGGACGGTGTGCACTCCACGGTGCGGAGGGACGTCGTCGGAGCCGATCGCGCCGTCTACTCGGGCAGGTCGGGCTACCGCGGGCTGGTCGCGGCCGAGCTGGTGGGCGACGCGGTCGACGACGCGCTGTCGTTCCACCTCGGACCCGCGCGGCACCTGGTCGCCTACCCGGTGCACGGCGGCGACACGGTGAACTTCCTCGCCGTGGTGCGCGATCCGCGGTGGACCCGGGAGTCGTGGGTGCGCCGCGGCCGGGTCGCCGACGTGCTGGCCGCGTTCGCCGGGTGGTCGCCCGCGGTGACCCGGATCGTCGGCGCGGCCGACGAGGTGTCGCACTGGGGCCTGTTCGACCGGGAGCCCGTCGACCGCTGGAGCCTGGAGCGGGTGACGCTGGTCGGCGACGCCGCGCACCCGATGCTCCCGCACCACGGCCAGGGCGGTAACCAGGCGGTCGAGGACGGGGTGGTGCTGGCGGCGTGCCTGCGCACGTGGCCGGACCGGCCCGCGCTGGCCCTGGACCGCTACGAACGGGCCCGGCGCACCCGGACCCGCCTGCTGCAACGGGGTTCGCGGCGCAACGGCGAGTGCTACCAGCTCCCCGACGGGCCCGCCGCCGACGAGCGGGACGCCAGGCTGCGCCGACTGCCCGAAGACCTGGCCTGGATCCACGGCTACGACGCGGAGGCCGCGCTGGCGACCTCGGAGGAATCCCACCATGGCGAACTCGTCTGAGCCCGGCGGCACGACCCCGACCGTCCACCCCCCGCCGCAGCGGGTCGGGCTGGAGCACGCCACCCCGGACGTCGCCCTCACGCCGCCGACGCCCAGACAGGGCGGCACCCGCCGGCCCGACCAGGTCGAGCAACTGGAGCAACCGGAGCAACCGGAGCAAGTGGAGCAGGCAGCACGGTCCGCCCAGGACGGCCAGGCCGGCCAAGCCGCGCAGGCCGTCCAGATCGAGCAGTCCGCCGAGGCCGACCAGGTCGAGCAGTCCGCCCAGGCCGACCAGGTCGAGCGGTCCGGTCAGGCGGCGGGGTCCGCCCAGACCGAGAGATCCGCCCACACCGCGCCGCCCGCCAACACCGCGCCGCCCGCCCACACCGCGCGGCCTGACCAGGCCACCCGGTCCGGTCAGGCGGCGTCGTCCATCCAGCCCCAGCGGTCCGGGTGGGCCGACGAACGGCGGGTCCGCGCGCAGCGGGCGGGCGCCCCGGCGTTGGTGCTCCCGCAGCAGTGCGACCGGCTCACCGCGGAACTCGGCCAGGTCGCCACCGGGCAGGCGCTGCTGCTGCACGGCGGACCCGGCGCAGCGGCCTCCGACGACGTGTCCGGGTACCGGTTCACGCGCGAGCTGGCGCTCGTCCTCGGCCACGCCGCGTGCCTGCCGGTGATCACCGTCGGCCGGGTGGTGGCCGACGGCCCGGACACCCGCCGCCGGTACCGGAACTCGGCCCGGTACCTGGACGAACTGCGCGCGCTGGTGTCCGACCCGGCCACCGCCGACGCGGTGCGGGAGTCGCTCGACCGACGCCTGGCCACCACACCGGCCGCGGCACGCCACGCCGACGTCGTCGCCCTCGTCCGGTCGCGGCTGGCGGGCCCGCACCCCGGCCCGCCGGACCTCTTCGTCAGCCACGAGGCGGTTCCCCTGGACTACGAGCTCGCGCTCGCCCGCACCGATCCGCGCACCGGACGCCGGTTCGGCACCTCCGGGCACCTGCTGTGGGCGGGCGACCGCAGCCGCACGCGCGTCGACTTCCTGGCCGGGATCGACAACCCGGTGGCGGTGGCGCTCGGCCCGACCGCCACCGCCCGGGACGCGGCCGGGCTCGCCCGCGCGCTCAACCCCGATCGCGTGCCCGGACGGCTGACGTTCATCACCCGTCTGGGCGCGGGGCAGGTGCGCGAGGTGTTGCCGCGCCTGCTCGACGCCGTCACCGACACCGGCGTCCCGGTGGGCTGGGTGTGCGATCCCCTGCACGGCAACGCGTTCACCGCCGGCGACCTCGACGACGTGGTGGCCGAGGTGCAGGGCTTCCACGACGCGCACCGGGCCGCCGGCACCCACGCCGGCGGCCTGCACGTGGAGCTGGTCGACGACGTCTCGACCGACGACCAGCGCCTCGACCGCGACCAGGCGCTCGAACTGGCGCTGTGGACCGCCGAACGGTGCGCGCGGTGACCGACGCGGCGCCCGGCGGCACGCGTCACAGGTAGCCGAACAGCGGCGGGAAGAGCAGGACCACGACCCACGCCCACACCGCGTACACCGGCAGGTAGGTGGTCTGCCACCGTTCGAGCGCGGTGAACGGCGCGCGGCGGCGGATCAGGGCCAGCAGCAGCCACGCCGTCCACGCCAGGTTGGCCAGGAGGATGACGTTCTCGCCCAGCGCCGCCGCCTTGTTGGGCGTGGTGCCGTACTCCGTGATGCGGCCGGTGATCTCCAGCAGCACCAGCACGTCGATGACCAGCGCGCTGACCACGAGGGCGAGTTGCAGCTTGTCGAACACACCGGGCGGGGCCAGCGGATCGCGCGCGGAGAACGAGTAGAGCAGCAGGCCGAGCACCACGACCAGCAGGAGGTCGAACAGGATCAACGCCTCCCGCTCGACGTCGATGCCGGAACTGGTGACGCCGAGCGTGACCAGGAACGCCAGCAGCACCGCGGTGAACAGCGGGGTGAACAGCCGCGTCAGCACCGGGGCGATGTTCTCCACCACGCTCTGCTTGGCCTCGACCAGCCACCCCGCCACGACCACCGCCGCCGCGGCGCCGCACGGGAGCACCCACTGCCCGATGGCGGTCTCCGGCGAGATCCCGATCGCCTCGAAGGTGCCGAACACGAACCCGATCAGCACACCGCCGCCGAGCGCGATGAGGACGTAGTAGATGAACCACTCGCCGGTGAAGCGGACGAAGTCCATCCGTCGCCGTGAGGACCGCACGTCGTCGGACACGTACGCCAGCCCGACCGCGAACCACAGCGCGATCGGCAGGTGGATGCTGGTCAGCACCACCGACTGGGAGTCCTCCGCGAGCGGGTAGGCGTTGGCGGCCACCGCGCCCAGCGCGAACAACGCCACCAGCGCGCCGATCACCCCGGCCGTCGCACGACGCCGCCAGGCCAGGAAGCCCGCCAGCCACGGCAACGCGAACAGGGCGACGTTCGGCGCGTAGAACGCGGCGTCGTCCTCCAGGCTCAGGCCGAACAGCTCCGGCGCCTTGACCGACACCGCCGCGCCCGCCGCGCAGCCCACCATCACCAGCAGGTCGCGCCGCGACCGGCCGCCCGGCGCCGGTCCGTCGGGCCCGCCGGTCAGCACCAGCTGCTTCCACAGCCGCTCCGAGTGCTCCCGGGCGAACTCCGCGGGACAGCTCGTCCAGGCTGCCCATGCGCTTGACCGCGACCAGGAACGCCTCGTCGGCGTGCAGGCCGGCGGCCAGGAGGTCGTCGACCGAGCCCCGCAGGTGGTCTTCGAGCTCGTCCACGTCGGTCTGCCGCAGCTCCCGGCGCCGTTGCAGGTAGTGCCGCCACTGGGCGAACTGCGCGTCCAGGTCGCCCTGATCGTCGGTCATGCGAAGCCTCCCCGCGGCAACGTGGTCAACGGCCGCGACTCGTCCGAACGGGGCCAGATCTCCTTGAGCGCGCCGACGACCGCGTCCCACTGCCGACGCTGCTCGGCGAGTTCGGCCAGGCCGCTGCGGGTGATCCGGTAGTACTTGCGCCGCCGCTCGCCGGCGACCGACCGCCAGGTCGACTCCACGTGCCCCAGGCGCTCCAGCCGGTGCAGCAACGGGTAGAGCAGCCCTTCGGTCCAGTCCAGCTTCCCGTCGGACAGCTCGTTGATCCGCCTGAGGATCGCGTACCCGTAGCTGTCCTCCTCGGCCAGGATGCCCAGCACCATCGGTGTCGCCGAGGCGGCGACGAGGTCCTTGGTGACCTTCAACCAGCCCTCCCCGAAGCCGTACCCTAGATGTGCAAGGCATAGTACTTCTAGGTATCGCGTCGTAGCAAGCAGCGCGCAATGGACCATTCGGGACGCCGGCGGCGGAACTCCGATGGTCGGCGCTCTCATCACGTTGACCGAACACCCGTTAGTGGGATTCTGGTGGCGTGCAGGGCAACTCCAGATCCCAGCCGGCCGACGGCTTCCGGTTGTTGCTGGTGGAGGACGACCGCGAGCTCGTGGAGTTGCTCGCCGCCGCGTTGCGCCACGAGGGGTACACCGTGGACGTTGCCCTGGACGGGCAGCGCGGGTTGCACCTCGGCCTCACCCGCCCCTACGACGTGGTGGTCATCGACCGCGGCCTGCCCGCCCTCGACGGGCTCGACCTCCTGGTGCGGTTGAGGGCGAGGTCGGTGCGGACGCGGGCGTTGATCCTCACCGCGATGGGCACCGTCCACGACCGGATCGACGGCCTGGACGCGGGCGCGGACGACTACCTGGTGAAGCCGTTCGACCTGGACGAGTTGAGCGCGCGGCTGCGGGCGCTGTGCCGGCGCGCGCTGGAACTGGCCGACGTGCTGCGGATCGGCGCCGGGCACCTCGACGTCGGGCAGCGGGAGGCGGTGCTGCCCGACGGCGGGCGCGTGCCGCTCACCACCCGGGAGTTCACCCTGCTGCGCGTGCTGGCGACCCATCCGGACACCGTGCACACGCGGTCGTCGTTGCGGCGCGTGGTGTTCCCGGACGCTTCGGCAACATCCATTGTGGACACCTACGTGTACTACCTGCGGACCAAGATCGACCGTTCGGTGGTGCACACGGTGCAAGGACTCGGATATCGCTTGGGGGCGTTGTGAGCCGTTCGTGGGCCGAGGCGGAACGCGCGGTGATCCGGCGGGCACGTCTGCGGATCAGCGTGCTGGTCGCGCTGGCGATCACCGTGCTGGTGGCGTTCGTCGGCGGTATCGCCTACGCCGTGATGGTGCACGCGCAGGACGCGCAGGTCACGCGCGAGCTGCGGTACAACGCCCAGTTCGGCGCGCCGTCGACGCCGCCGGGGTGCACCTGGCTGTTCATCCTCGACGACGGCGTGCTCGACGACGGCCTGCTGAAGGTGCCGCCGGGCTTCCCGCTGCGCGAGGACCTCGACGCGGTCGCGGCGTCCGGCGGGACCATCGAGCGCGAACTGGAGCTCAACGGCACCGAGTACCTGACGCTGACCCAGCGCGGCGCCGACGGCAGCACGGTGCAGGCGGTCTTCGACACGCGCTACCAGCTCGCCGACCGGCGGCACCTGCTGGTGGCGTTGGCGATCGCGGAGCTCGGCGGCCTGGTCGCGGCGGCGGTGCTGGGGCTGTGCGTGGGCCGCGGCACGGTCGCGCCGCTGGCGGAGGCGCTGGCCAGGCAACGGCGATTCGTCACGGACGCCAGCCACGAGCTGCGCACGCCGATCGCGCGGGCGTACACGCGGGCGCAGCTGCTCGCCCGCTGGGCGAAGGCGGCCGACCTGCCCGACGACCACCGCGACGGCCTCGACAAGCTCGCCAGCTCGATCCGCGGGCTCGGCGACGTGGTGGACGACCTGCTGCTGTCGGCCAGGCTGAGCCGCCGGTCCGAGGGCCTCGGCGGCCGGGCGGTCGACCTGGCGGCGGTGGCGGAGTCCGCGGTGGAGACCGAGGGCGACCGGGCGGGCGAACGGCGGATCACGCTGACCGTCGAACGCCCCACCGGCCCGCTGCTCGTCATCGGTGTCGAGACCGCGTTGCGGCGCGCGGTGGACGAACTGCTGGCGAACGCCGTCCGCCACACGCCGGAGGGCGGCCGGATCGACGTGCGGCTCGGGCTCCGGAGCGGGCAGGTCGAGCTGACCGTCGCCGACACGGGCGAGGGCTTCGACCCGGTCGAGGCGGACCGGCTGTTCGACCGGTTCCACCGCGGGCCGGACGGGCCGGAGCGGCGGTTCGGGCTGGGGCTGGCGCTGCTGCGCGAGGTCGTCACCGGCCACGGCGGCACGGTGGAGGCCGTGGGCCACCCGGGCGAGGGCGCCCGGTTCACCCTCCGCTTACCCGCCGCCGGCACCACCTCCGGTGCCGGCGCCGTGCCGGGCAAGACGATCAGTACCGGCCCGCGGTGACCAGGTCGGCGGCGGCCCGCACGTCGGCGTCGAGCGGTCGGTCGGGGTCGACCGGGGCGATCGCGTCGCAGAGGGCGTCGAGCAGCGCGGCGCAGCGGGGTGCGGTCGGTCGGCGGCCGCCGACGTGCACCGCCTGCCGCAGGCCGAGCGCGAGCGAGCCGCACAGCAGCCGGAGCAGCTCGGCGAGGTCGTAGGAGCGCAGCGCGGCCTGGGTGCCGAACGGCACGACGTCCTGGTTGTGCAGGTTCGTCGGCAGGCTCTGGGTGCTCGCCGGCAGGGCGCCGCGGCGGATCTCCGCGATGAACGCGGTCGTGGCCAGCTGCACGCCCTGCAACCCGTGCTGGCGCCCCGGCCCGGCGGCCAGCATCGGCGGCAGGCCGGTGTTGCGGACCGGGTCGACCAGCAGGTCCAGCTGCCGTTCGGCGAGGTTGCCCAACGACGCGGTGACCATGGCGAGGACGTCGGCGGCGAACGCGGCCGGCTGGCCGAAGAAGTTGCCCCCGTGCGCGACGAGGTCGTCACCGGGGAAGAACAGCGGGTTGTCGCTGACACCGCCCAGGTCGGCCGCCACCACGCCGTCGACGTAGCGCAACGCGTCCTCGGCCGCGCCGAGCAGCTGCGGCGAGCACCGGATGCTGTAAGGCTCCTGGAGGGCCCGCTTGCCGCTCGGGATCGTGCCGACGAGCGCGGCCCGCATGCGGTCGGCGACGGTGACCGCGCCGGGGTGCCCGTAAGCGGAGATCAGGCGTGGGTCGAGGAACCCGGGGTCAGCGCCGAGGACGTCCACGAGCAGGCACGTCAGGTCCTGGATCGCGCGGTGCGAGGCGCGCACGCTGTCCAGCGCGAGCGCGGCGGCCGCGGTGGTGACCGACGTGCCGTTGACGAGCGCCAGCGCGTCGCGCCCGTCGAGGGTGAGCGGGGTGAGCCCGGCCAGGCCCAGGGCCTCGCTCGCGGGCATCCGCTCGCCGTCGAAGTAGGCGTGGCCGCGGCCGCGCAACGCCTGGGTCGCGTAGGCGAGCGGGATGAGGTCGCCGCTCGCGCCGACCGAGCCGTAGCGCGGGATCGCCGGCACGAACGTGGTCGCGAACATCGCCGCGAGCCCGTCCACGACGTGCGCGGAGACCCCGGAGACGCCCTGCGAGAGCGACCACGCCCGCACCAGCAGCGCCGCGCGGGCGATGTCGGCCGGCAGGTCGGGCCCCTGGCCCGCGCCGAGGTGTGCCAGGGTGTTGTCGCACTGGTCCGCTTCGTCCTCACGGCCCGCGAAGCCGATCAGGGCGCCGAACCCGGTCTTGGCGCCGTAGACGGGCCGCTCGTCGTCGGCGAGCACGGTGCGCAGGTACTCGCGGCCCCGGTCGACCCGCTCCCGGACGGCGGGGCTGACGAGCACGGGCAACGGCGCTGCCGCACGATGGAGGTGGTCGCTCGTCAGCGGTGCGGCGAGGTCCACGGGTGCGTCGGTCACGGTCGTGGTCACCGCACCGACGGTAGGCAGTCGATCTCAGAGAGTTCTGAGATCGACTGCGTAGCTTCCTCGCTCATGGCGCACGACTACCTGATCATCGGGGCGGGACCGGCCGGTGTGCAGCTCGCCGCCCTGCTGGAGCGCGACGGACGCGATTACGCCGTCCTCGAACGCGGCAGCGCACCGGGCACCTTCTTCACCCGCTACCCGCGGCACCGGACCCTGATCTCCATCAACAAGGTGCACAGCGGGTACGCCGACCCGGAACAGCGGCTGCGGATGGATTGGAACTCGCTGCTCACCGACGATCCCGAGCTGCTGTTCACCCGCTACAGCCGCCGCTACTTCCCCGCCGCCGACGACCTGGTCCGCTACCTGGCCGACTTCGCCGCGGCCACCGGCATCCGGGTCCACTACGACACCGAGGTCGTGCGGATCTCCCGTGACGACGAGGGCTTCACCGTGCTCGACCGCGGTGGGCGGACGTGGCGCGCGGCGCGGGTCGTGGTGGCGACCGGGGTCTCGCAGCTGCACGTGCCGCCGATCCCCGGCATCGAGCACGCCGAGCGCTACGACACGTTCGACACCGACCCGGAGTCGTTCACCGACCAGCGGGTGCTGGTGATCGGCAAGGGCAACTCCGGGTTCGAGACCGCGGACGCCCTGGTGGAGCACGCGGCGGTCATCCACGTCGCCGGCCCGCACGCGGTGCGGCTGGCGTGGCAGACGCACTACGTCGGCCACCTGCGCGCGGTGAACAACAACTTCCTCGACACCTACCAGCTCAAGTCGGAGAACGCGGTCCTCGACGGCGCGGTGGAGCTCATCGAGCCGCGGCCCGGCGGCGGTTTCCGCGTCCGGTTCCGCTACGCCCGAGCCGCGGAGTCGTTACGCGAGTTGGAGTACGACCGGATCGTGGCGTGCACCGGGTTCCGGTTCGACGCCTCGGTGTTCGACGACAGCTGCCGTCCGGCGCTGGTGATCGACGACCGGTTCCCCGAGCAGACGCCCGCGTTCGAGTCGACCACGGTGCCGGGCCTGTACTTCGCGGGCACCATCACGCAGTCCAGGGACTTCAAGAAGTCCACCAGCGGGTTCATCCACGGCTTCAGGTACGGGGTCCGCGCCCTGCACCGCATCCTCGCCGCCCGCCACCACGACACCCCGTGGCCGTCGACCGCGCTGGAACCGTCGCCGGAGGCGATCAGCGACGCGCTGGTGGCCAGGGTGAACCGGTCGTCCGCGCTGTGGCAGCAGTTCGCGGTGATCGGCGACGTGGTCACGGTCTCCGACGACGGCGCGCGGTACGAGGAGGAGGTGCCGGTGGCCTACGTCGCCGACGGCGGCCTCGGCCCGGCCGAGCACCGGTTCGTCGCGACGCTGGAGTACGGGCCCGACCACGACAAGGTGGACCCGTTCGACATCACCGTCCCGCGCGTGGCGGAGAACGACGCCGCCAACGCGCACGACGCGAGCTACCTGCACCCGGTGGTGCGCCACTACCGAGACGGCGCGCTCGCCGCGACCCACCACCTGGCCGAGAACCTGGAGAACCACTGGGACCTGCCGGCGGTGCACCAGCAGCCGCTGACCGCGTTCGTGAAGGAATGCCTTGCCGGCGCGTGAGGCCGAGCCGTTCCCGCGCGCGGTGCTCGACGTGCTCGAGACCGCCGGTGGACGGCCGGTGTTCGAACACGGCACGCGCGTGGTGAGCGGCGCGGAGATGCTCGACCTGGTCGCGCGGATCGCCGCCGGTCTGCGCGGGCGAGGTCTGGGTCCGGGTGACGGCGTCGCGCTCCTGCTCGGCGTCAACCCGGAGGCGTTCGCCACGATCCTCGCCGCGCACGCGGTGGGCGCGAGGGTGCTGGGCGTGCGGCCGGGCCTGCCCGACGACCAGGTGCGCCACCTGCTCGGCCTCGACGTCGCCGCGGTGATCACCGACTCGGACGACACGATCGCGCCCGACTCTGACGCCCCCGTGCTGACCGTCGACTCGTTGCGCGAGACCCGTGCCGACGGTCGGCTCCGGTGCGCCGGCCGGCCCGCGGACGTCGCCCGGCTGATCCACACCAGCGGCAGCACGGGCGCGCCCAAGGCGTGCGCGCAGACCTACGCCGCGATGACGTCCGGGTGGGCCGCCCGACCGGACGCGTGGCCGCCCGCGATCCGCGAACTGGCCTCCCGGCTGGACCGGTTCCTGGTGTTCGGGTCCCTGTCGAGCCAGGTGATGTTCGAGTACGCGGTGGTGGCGATCACCGCCGGCGGCACGGCGGTCGTCGCCGACCGGCCCGTGTTCCCCGAGGCGATCACCCGCCACCGCGCCTCGGCGAGCGTGTTCACGGTGCCGCGGTTGGCGAAGCTCGTCGCCGGGCAGCGCCGCGCGCCGGCCGACCTGTCGTCGTTGCGGGCGCTGATGGTGTCCGGGTCGCCGCTGACGGCCGACCGGCACCGCGAGGCGCTGGACGTGCTCGGACCGGTCGTGTTCCAGGGCTACGGCCAGACCGAGACGGGCATGATCTCGATGGCCACCCCGGCCGACCCGCCCGGCACGGTGGGGATACCGCCCGCCGCCGTGCACGTCGAGGTCCGTGACGCGGACGGCGCACCCGTGCAGCAAGGGGTCGACGGTGAGCTGTTCGTCCGCACGCCCGCGCAGGCCGACGCGTACTGGGCGGACCCGGAGCGGTCGGCCGAGGTGTTCGCCGACGGCCTGGTGCGCACCCGCGACCTCGGCCACTTCGACGCCGACGGCCACCTGCACCTGACCGGCCGGACCAGGGACGTGGTGATCGTCAACGCGAACCTGCACTACGCGGGCCCGATCGAGCGGGTCGTCGCCGAGCACCCGGACGTCGCCGAGGCCTACGTCGTCGCCGTGCCGGACGAGGACACCGGCGAGGCGGTGCACGCGTTCGTCGTGCCGACCGCCGGCCGCACGCCCGACCTCGCGGCGCTGCGCGCGCTGGTGACCGACCGGCTGGGCGCCGCGTGCGCGCCGGTGGCCCTGACCCTGATCGAAGAACCGCCGCTCGCCCCGAGCGGCAAGCCGGACAAGCGCCTGCTGTCCCGCTCCCGGACGTGAGGAGAAGACGTGCCCAGCGAGGTTTCGACGGAGTGTCTCGTGATCGGCGCCGGCCCGGCGGGGCTCCAGGCCTCCTACCTGCTGTCCCGCGCCGGGCGGGACCACCTGGTGCTGGAGGCCGGTGACGCCCCCGGCGCGTTCTTCACCCGCTTCCCCCGCCACCGCACCCTGATCTCGATCAACAAGCCCAACACCGGGTGGGACGACCCCGAGCTCAACCTGCGCACCGACTGGAACTCGCTGCTGTCCGACGACCCGTCGCTGCTGTTCACCCGCTACACGCCGCGCTACTTCCCGCACGCCGACGACATGGTCCGCTACCTGGCCGACTTCGCCGCCGAGCACGACCTGCCGATCCGCTACGGCGCGTCGGTTGTGGAGGTGACGAGGCCGGACGACTTCGTGGTGCGCGTCCGCAACGGCGACACCTACCGGGCACGTCGGCTCATCGTCGCCACCGGTGTGTCCAAGTCGTACGTGGCGCCGATCGAGGGGGCGGAGCTCGCCGAGCGGTACGACGAGGTGTCGGTGGACCCCGCCGACTTCACCGGCCAGAAGGTGCTGATCGTCGGTCGCGGCAACTCCGCGTTCGAGACCGCCGACAACCTGATCGAGACCGCGTCGGTCATCCACGTGGCCGGGCCCGGCTCGCTGAAGCTGGCGTGGCAGACGCACTTCGTCGGCCACCTGCGCGCGGTCAACAACAACTTCCTCGACACCTACCAGCTCAAGTCGCAGAACGCGCTGCTGGACGGCCGGGTGCTGGACATCCGCCGCGACGGCGACGGGTTCCTGGTGCGCGTCAGCTTCGTGCGAGTGGCCGAGCGCGTGAAGGAGATCCGCTACGACCGGGTGATCATGGCGACCGGGTTCCGCTTCGACGCGTCGATCTTCGCGCCCGAGTGCCGCCCACGGCTGACGATCAACGACCGCTTCCCGGACCAGACCGCCGCCTGGGAGTCGGTGAACGTGCCCGACCTGTTCTTCGCCGGCACCATCACGCAGGCCAGGGACTTCAAGAAGTCGACGAGCGGGTTCATCCACGGCTTCCGGTACGGCGTGCGGGCGCTGCACCACATCATGGAGCACCGCTACCACGGCGTGGCGTGGCCGAGCCGGGACCTCTCCCCCACCCCCGAAGCGGTGGCCGACGCGGTCGTCGAGCGGGTGAACCGCACCTCGGCGTTGTGGCAGCTGTTCGCGTTCATGGCGGACGCGGTCCTGGTCGGGCCGGACGGCGCCCTGCGCTACGCCGAGGAGGTGCCGCTGGCCCACCTGCACGAGGCGGTCGGCCGCGGCGACTTCGGCGACGTCGAGTCCTACCTGGCGGTGACGCTGGAGTACGGCGCGGACCACGACCAGGTCAACCCGTTCGACGTCACGGCGGGCCGCGTGTCCCAGGAGGACACCAGCGGGCTCGACGGCCGCTACCTGCACCCGGTGGTCCGGCACTTCCGCGGCGGGACGCTGCTCGACGAGCACCACCTCACCGAGAACCTCGAGAACGAGTGGGACAGCGAGGAGGTGCACCGGGCGCCGCTGCTCGCGTTCCTGCACGCCCGGCTGGACCGGACCGCCGTGGGTTCACCGTGAGCGGCGGGCTCGCGGCGTGGCACGAGAAGGCCCGCGCGGTGCTCGATCCCGTGCACTACGACTACTACGCGGGCGGGGTCGGCGACGAGGTCGTGCTCGGGGAGAACGAAGCGGCGTTCGGGCGCCTGGCCCTGCTGCCGAGGGTGTTGCGCGGCAGGGAGAGCAGGGACCTCGGCGTCGACCTGCCCGGCGGTCGCCTCGACCTGCCGGTGCTGATCGCGCCGACCGCGTTCCACCGGCTCGCGCACCCGGACGGCGAGCTGGCGACCGCGCGGGCCGCGGCGGCGGCGCGGACGGTGCTGGTGTCCGGCATGGCCTCGACGGTGGCGATCGGCGAGGTGGTGGCGGCGGCGCGGTCGGTCGACGCGGACGCGTCCGTCTGGTTCCAGCTCTACCTGCAACCCGACGACGACGTGACGGACTGCCTGGTGGAGCGGGCGGAACGGGCCGGCTGCACGGCGCTGGTGGTGACCGCCGACTCCCCGGTGTTCGGCCGGCACCGCCGCGACGCCGAGCACGGCTTCCACGACCTGCCGGCCGGGCTGGCGGCGGAGAACATGCGCGACCTGCCCGGTGGCCCGCCGGGCGGCGTGCGGGACATCGAGATGTCGCCCTCGGTGTCGTGGGCGCACCTGGACCGGCTGCGGGAGCGGACGTCGTTGCCGTTGTGGCTCAAGGGCGTGCTCCACCCGCGCGACGCGGTGCTCGCGGTCGAGCACGGGGTGGCCGGGATCGTGGTGTCCAACCACGGCGGCCGCCAGTCCGACCTCGCGCCGGCCGCGGTCGAGGCGTTGCCGGCGGTGGTCGACGCGGTGGCGGGCCGGGTGCCGGTGGTGCTGGACGGCGGCGTCCGGCGCGGCGGTGACGTCGCCGTGGCGCTCGCGCTGGGCGCGACGGCGGTGGGTGTCGGCCGGCCGGTGCTGTGGGGTCTGGCCGCGGCCGGCGAGGCCGGGGTGGCCCGGGTGCTCGACGTGCTGCGCGACGAGTTCGACCACGTGCTCGCGCTGTGCGGCGGGCGTGACCTGGCCGACCTGACCCGGGACCTGGTCGTCGCGCGCGGGACGGGGGTGTCCGCCCGGTGTGGGTGACGGGGTTGCTCGCCGCCGCGGTGGTGCTGACCGCGCCGCGCTGGCTGCCCGCGCGGGTGGTCGCCCTGCGCGGCAAGGTGTTCGAGAAGGTCAACGGGGACAACGCGATCATGTTCCCGAACGCCGCCGTCGGGCCGGACCGGTTCCAGGAGGTCTACAGCCACCCCGCCGCGAACGGCCGCAGCCGCGGCGCCGGGCTGTCGGACCTGTTCTGGTACTGGCTCTCCCCCGGCCCCGAGGTGCACCAGGAGCACCTGGAGGCCGGTCCGCGCTACGACGACGTGGCCCGCACGACGCGCGCGCTGCTGGCCGGGCCGGGTGACGTGCTGTCGGCGACGGCGGCCCGCTGCACCGGTCGGGTGCTCGACGAGGTGCTCACCGGGCGGGTCACGCTGGTGCGGCTGCGCGACCTGATGATGCCCGTGTGGGCGGAGTACTTCTACGAGCTGGTGTTCGGCGAGCCGTGCCCGCGCGAGGCGCGTGACCTGATCGTGGGGCACGCCGACGACGTGGTGACGGCGTTGAAGTGCACCGGCCTGCGCCACCCGGCCCGGCGGGCGCGGCTGACCCGCTACCTGGCCCGGCGGGTCGCGGCGGGCGACGTGCGGCGGCCGTTGCCGGCGAGCCTGTCGCCCACCGAGCAGGTGCACTACCTCCAGGGCACGTTCTTCAACACGGGCGTGGTCCAGATGTCCGAGGCGATGGCGCACCTGCTGCTCGCCCTGGCGCAGCACCCGCACGTGGCGGCCCGGCTCGCCGACGACGAGCGCTACTTCACCCACGTCCTGGACGAGACCATGCGGCTGTACCCGCTGTTCGGCATCGCGCACCGCGTCACCACCGGTGACATCGAGCTGGACGAGCGCACCACGCTGCCCGCGGGTTCGGTGCTGTGCTTCAGCTATCCCGACTACCACGCGACCGGCTACGCGCGCCCGGAGGTCTTCGACCCGGACCGCTGGGCGCGGGTCCGGGTCCGCGCGGCGCACCACATCCCGTTCGGCGTCGCCGCCAACCGGCCGTGCCCGGCGTGGCGGCTGTCCCCGCTGGCGCTGCGCGGGGCGACCGGCGAGGTGCTGCGCCGCGTGCGGCCGCACTCCACGGTCAGGCACACCAGGTCGTTGCCCAGCCGCGGCCCGTGCCTGCTGGTCCGGGCCGACGAGCCGCTGCCGCCACGCCGGCTCGCCGTGCTCGGCGCGTTCCTGCGGGTGCGCGACCGGTGGGAGGACGTGTGGCGCAGCGTCGTCCAGCTCGTCCTCGGCACGGTCATGGTCCTGCACGCCCACCGGCTGCGGTTGGCCGGGCGCTACTTCGACACGCACGACACCCAGGGTCGTCCGCTGCGGCGCGAGCCGCCCTCTGCCCAGGAGATCACCCGGTGAACCAGATCCAGTTCGCGTTGAAGGTGTTCGCCGCGCTCGCCGTCGTGCTCGCCGCGACGACGCTGTGCGGGCGCATCGCCATGGCGGTCAAGCAGCCCAGGGTGGTCGGCGAGATGGTCGCCGGCGTCCTGCTGGGGCCTGCCCTGCTGGGCGCCGTCGCGCCGGGGTTGCAGGCCCAGATCTTCCCCACCGACGTCAAGGACACCCTGTACGTGCTGAGCACGATCGGGTTGACGTTCTACATGTTCCTGGTCGGGTCCTCGCTCGACCACGGCCTCGCCGCCGGGCGGAACATGCGGCGGGCGTCGGCGCTCGCGGTGTCGGGCATCGTGCCGACCTTCGCGCTGGGCGCGGCCGTGGCGGCGCTGTTCTTCGGCTCGCTGAGCCCGGACGGCACGACCCGGTGGGAGTTCATGCTCTTCGTCGGCGGCGCGCTGTCGATCACCGCGTTCCCGATGCTGGCGCGGATCCTGCAGGAGCGCGGGATCGCGAACACGCCCATCGGCGGCCTCACCCTGGTCGCGGCGGCGATCGACGACGCGGCGGCGTGGGTGATCCTGGCCGTGATCATCGCGGTCGCGGCGGCCGGCAGCCCGTTCGACGCGGTGAGCACGGTGGCGGGCGCGGCGGTGTTCGCGCTGCTGATGCTCACGGTGGGGCGCAACCTGTTCGCCCGGCTGGGCGCGCGGGTGGAGCGCGAGGGTCGGATGAGCCGCGACGTGATGGCGCTCGTGCTGCTGGTCGTGCTGGTGGCGGGGTGGTTCACCGACTACATCGGCGTGTTCTCGGTGTTCGGCGGGTTCATCACGGGCCTGGCGATGCCGCAGTCGGCGATCGTGCGACGGGAGCTGGAGACGCGGCTCACGGACCTGAACTCCATCCTGCTGCTGCCGGTGTTCTTCGCGTTCAGCGGGTTGAACACGCAGGTGTCCGGCTTCGGCGCGGGCGGCGCCCTGTGGTGGCCGCTCGCGGTGATCATGGCGGTCGCGTTCGCGGGCAAGTACCTCGGCTGCGCGCTGGTGGTGCGCGCCCAGGGCTTCTCGTGGCGCTACGCGTCGGCGGTCGGCGGGCTGATGAACGCCCGGGGGCTGATGATCCTGATCTTCATCAACATCGGCCTCGCGCACGACATGGTGACCCCGGAGCTGTTCGCGATCCTCGTCGCGGTCGCGATCGTGACCACGGCGGCCGCGATGCCGATCTACCGGGCGTCCCTGCCCGAGAGCCTGGAGCGCGGCGCGACCGACTTCCTGCCGCCGGCGGTGCCCGCGCCGAACAACTGAGGCTCACCCCGTGGTGGGAGCCGCCGTCTGCGGACGGCGGCTCTTCGCCAGCCTCCAGGTCGGGTACAGCAGGGCGGCGGCGAGGACGACGGGCGTCCACAGCGACAACCGCTGCAGCACCAGGTCGTCGGTGCGGGCGACGTGCAGCTCGTGGTAGATCCCGTGGGGCAGGTGGAACAGCAGCACCCCGATCAGCAGCGCGGCGACGAACGCCGGTTCCGGCAGCTTAAGGCAGACCAGCGCCAAGGGCGCCAGCTGCAGCAGCGCCAGTCCGTAGTCCCGCACGAGGTGTTCGTTGTACGGCGGGAACAGCGCCACCCAGCCGACCCCGGGCGTCGGGTACCCGGCGAAGAACGCCTCCGGGAACACCGCCGCCCACAACCCGGCACCCACCTGCACCAGGATCAGCAGCGCGCACCCGGTCAGCAGCACCCGTCTCGTGCCCACCCTTCCTCCCCGCGCCGTCCCGGTCGGCCCTGCACCGGTTGTACCGCACGGTCCGCGCCGAGCGGGCCGATCCGGACCGGACCACCCGGTCGGGAAGCGACGTGCCGCGATCGTGGGCCGACCGGTGACGAGGCGGCCGGCCCCGGAGCGGGACCGGCCGCGCGCGAACCGCTACGCCGGGCGCCGGCCTCCGGCGCCGGCCGGCGTCCCGATCTCCGCGAGACCGCTCAGGGCCCGCGGCAACGGGTCCCGGTGCAGGACGCCGAGGCGCTGGGTGGCACGGGTGAGCGCGACGTACAGCTCGGCCGCGCCACGCGGGCCCTCGGCGAGGATCCGCTCCGGCTCGACGACCAGGACGGCGTCGTACTCCAGGCCCTTCGTCTCCGACGCGGGCACCGTGCCCGCCAGGCCGACCGGCCCGATCACCACGCTGGTGCCCTCGCGGCCCGCTTCGTCGCGGACGAACTCCTCGATCGCGGCCGGCAGCTCGTCCTCCGCGACCCGCCTCGACCACGGCCGCACGCCGCACGCGCGCACGGACTCCGGCGGCTGGACCGACGGCGCGAACTCGGCGAGCAGCGCGGCGGCGACCGCCATGATCTCCGCCGGCGTGCGGTAGTTCACCGTCAGCGCCCGGTAGACCCAGCGGCCCGGCACGTACGGCTCCAGCATCGCCTCCCAGGACGTCGCACCGGCCTCGGACCGGCGTTGCGCGAGATCGCCGACCACCGTGAACGACCGGCCGGGGCAGCGCCGCATCAGCACCCGCCAGTCCATTTCGGACAGTTCCTGCGCCTCGTCGACCACGACGTGCCGGTAGGTCCAGTCCCGGTCGGCGGTGGCGCGCTCGACGAGGTCGCGCGTGTCGCGCTCCAGGACGCGGTCCGCCAGGTCCTCGGCGTTCAGCAGGTCCGTGGCGTACAGGTGGTCCTCGTCGTCCATCGAGTCCTGGCGGCCGTGGAGGCCGTCGAGCACGCCCTCGGCGAACTCGGCCTCGGCCTTCCGCTGCCGCTCGGCGGTGTCGTCGGCCGCCTTGTCCCGGCCGAGCAGGTCGACCAGCTCGTCGAGCAGCGGCACGTCCGACACCGTCCAGGCCTCGCCGTCGGCACGCCACAACGCCTGGTCGGCGCCGGCCGCCCGCAGCCGTTGCGGTGAGGCGTACAGCGAGGCCAGCAGCGAGGACGGCGTCAGGACCGGCCAGAGCTCGTCGAGCACGGCGACGAACCCGTCGTCCGCGTGCAGCTCCTTGACGAGGTCGGACCGCAGGCGTTCCCACGCGTCCCGGTTCTCCCGGGTCAGCCAACCACGGCCGATCCGGGCGATCGCCCGTTCGGTGAGCACGTAGGTGATGATCTCGCTGAACACCGCGCGGGCCTCGTTGTGCGGCAACCCGCTCGCGCGCGCCTCGTCCCTGGCCCACTCCGCGGTGGCGGCGTCGATCCGCGCCGGGCCGCCGCCCAGTTCGAGCGTCACCGGCTCCTGCGGCAACCGCTGCCGGTCGGCGACGGCCGCCTTCAGCACGTCCAGGATCTTCAGCGAGCCCTTGAGCCGCGCGGCGTCCGGCGTGTCGTCGGCGGTGACGTGCAGACCGGGCACCAGGCCGCCCGGCGTCGTGAACACCACGTCGGACTCGCCGAGCGACGGCAGCACGCGGCCGATGTGGTTCAGGAACGCCGGGTTGGGCCCGACCACCAGCACACCGTGCCGCTCCATCCGCTCGCGCTGGGTGTAGAGCAGGTACGCGACGCGGTGCAGCGCGACCACGGTCTTGCCGGTGCCCGGTCCGCCCTCGATCACCAGCACGCCGGGGTGGTCGAGCCGGATGATCTCGTCCTGCTCGGACTGGATCGTCGCCACGATGTCGCGCATGCCCTCGCCGCGCGGCGCGTTGACCGCCGCGAGCAGGGCCGCGTCACCCCGCTCGTCGCCGTCGGGCCGGCCGAGCACCTCGTCGGTGAAGTCGGCCACCAGCCGACCGCGGGTGTGGAACTGGCGGCGGCGGCGCATGTTCTCCGGGTTCGCGGCGGTGGCGACGTAGAACGCGCGCGACGCCGGCGCGCGCCAGTCGAGCAGCACCGGCTCGTACTCGTCGCCCTCGTCGAACAGCCCGATCCGCCCGATGTAGGACCGCTCGCCCGTGAGGGTGTCCAACCGGCCGAAGCACAGCCCGTTGTCCGCCACGTCCAGCCGCTTCGCCTCCTTGGCCAGCGCGCGCACCTCCACGTCGCGCTCCATGGGCGTGCCACCGGTGCCGCGCAGCGCCGCTTCGTACTCCTTCTTCACGCGCACGCGCTCGGCGTCCAGCCGTCGGTAGAGCCCGGCCACGTAGCCCCGCTCGGACCGCAGTTCTTCTTCGTACCCCTGAGTTGACACATGCCCCTCACAGCGCTAACGTGGTCTTAGGTTCGGCGGGTTCTCCAGTCCACTTCGGAGCGCACGCCGACTTTCTATTGTCCGGACCATGTCAAGCCCCCTGCCACAACGCGCAGGTGCGGGCACCGCGTCCGGGCCGGTCAACCGGGACGCCACGAGCGAGAGCCGTCACCGGACCGCCGCCTCGTCCGCCGCTCGACCGCCGGAACCGTGCGGCAGCTCGCCCGCGTTTCCGGCCTGGCGGCGAAGCACCGGACCGCGGCCCGATACCCGCCACGGCAGGGGTTCGCGCGGCCGAGTCGGCTCACTCCCGCACCACGCTCGCGTCCCCGCGCCGCACTCGCGCCCCCGCACCACGCTCGCGTCCTGCACCACGCCGGCGTCTCTGCAGAACGCCCGCGACTTCCGCACCGCGTTCGCGTCCCGTAGCGCACCCTCGACCCCCGCAGCGCGCCTGCGTCCCTGCACCGCGCTCGCGCCCCACGACACCCCAGGCCCGCCCAGCGCCTCGTACCCGCGCCGAAGGCCACCTCCGGCCCTTGATGTTAGCGCGAACATCGAACATACTCGCCGCTGAGGCGTGAGGGCGCTCACAGTCACTCCGTGGTGCCCGACACGTGTTGTTAGCGCTCACCAAGTCCGCCGAAGGCAGCACCGCTCCGATCGTGAACCACCCCGTGATCAAGGGAGATCACCCGTGCCACGAACACTGACGAGGATCGGCGCGCTGGTCGCCGCCGTCGCCCTGCTGTTCACGTCCTGGTCGGTGACGACCGACCGGCGCGCCGAGGCGCTGGAGCCGTTCACCGGCTACCTGATGGCGCACTTCACCGGCGAGCACGCGACCGGCGAGCAGATCTACCTCGCGCACAGCCGCGACGGCCTGCGCTGGACCGACCTGAACAACGGCGCGCCCGTGCTGCTGTCCACCGTCGGCACGCGCGGCGTGCGCGATCCCGCGCTCGTCCGCTCACCCGCCGGCGACCGGTACTGGATCGTCGCCACCGACCTGCGCATCGCGAGCGGCACGTCGTGGTCCGACGCCGCCAACCGGGGCAGCAAGTCCCTGGTCGTGTGGGAGTCGACCGACCTGGTCACCTGGTCCGCGCCACGGCTGCTGAACGTCGCCTCCGGCATCTCCGGCGCGGGCAACGCCTGGGCGCCCGAGGCCATCTACGACCCCGCCTCCGGCGACTACGTCGTCTACTGGGCGACGAACGCGGCGCTCAACGGCGTCACCAAGCACCGCATCTACTACGTCCGCACCAAGGACTTCCGGACCATCACCTCCCCGGTGCTCTACATCGACCGCGGCGCGGGCCAGGGCATCATCGACACCCAGATCGTCGAGTCGCCCGGCAGCGTCGGCGGCTACCGCTACTACCGGGCCTCCGCCGACGGCCACATCACCGTCGAGGGCAGCAACTCGGTCCTCGGCTCCTGGACCACCATCGGCAACCTCTCGCACATGGGCATCTCCAACGGCACCGGCGGCGGCAACGTCGTCGAGGGTCCGATGTGGATGCAGTTCAACGGCCGCAACGAGTGGGCGCTGTGGCTGGACCAGTACGCCACCGGCCGCGGGTACATGCCGATCACGTCGACCAACCTGGGCAGCACCCGCAACTTCACCACCCGCACGGACTACAACCTGGGCGCCACGCGCAAGCGGCACGGCTCGATCCTCAACCTCACCGCCGCCGAGGAGAGCCGCGTCCTGGCCAAGTGGGGCACGAGCACCCCGGTCAACCGCATCCAGTCCTACAACTTCCAGGACCGGTACGTGCGCCACGCCGACTACGACGTGCGCATCGACCCGAACGTCAGCCCCGCCCAGGACGCCCAGTTCCGGGTGATGCCCGGTCTGGCGGGCTCCGGGACGGTGTCTTTCCAGTCGGTCAACTACCCCGGCTACTACTTGCGGCACGTCAACTACGACTTCGTCCTCGCCGCGGACGACGGCAGCGCGACGTTCAAGGCCGACGCCACCTTCCGCCAGGTGGCCGGGCTCGCCTCGTCGTCCTGGTCGTCGTTCCAGTCCTACAACCACCCGGACCGCTACCTGCGGCACTACGCCTACCAGCTCCGGCTCGACCCGATCACCGACGCGACGGGCCGCGCGGACGCCACGTTCCGGCTGACCACCTGACGACGCGGGGGTGGGCGCTCGCCCCGCCCACCCCCGTCACCGTCACCAGTAGCTGCGCCAGTCGGGCCGCAGCCGCCTGCTCAGGGCTTCCAGGTAGAAGTAGTCGCCCCAGAGGCTCCCCTCGTCCACCCCGACGTTCTTGGGCTTGTCGTAGACGCCGTGCAGGAGCAGCGCGGTGGCGCCGGGGTCGTGCGCGGTCGAGTACGCGGTGGCCAGGCTGTCCAGGATGGCGTCGGCCTCGGCGCGGTAGCGCAGGGCGGCGTCCCGGTCGTCCAGGTGGTCCGCGAGCTCGTACAGGCCGCACACCGCGATGGCGGCGGCCGAGGAGTCGCGCTCCTGCCCGCTGCCGTCGTCGAACACCAGGTCCCAGTAGGCGATGCGGTCCGCGGGCAGGCGGGTGAGGAAGTAGTCGGCGCAGCGCCTGGCCGCGTCGAGGAACGACTCCCGCCGCGCGTGCCGGTAGCCGAGGGCGAACCCGTAGATCCCCCACGCCTGCCCGCGTGCCCAGCACGAACCGTCCTGGTGGCCCTGCTCGGTGCCGCCGCGCAGCGGTTCGCCGGTCTCGGGGTTCCAGTAATAGGTGTGGAACGTGGTGCCGTCCGGGCGGATGACGTGCTGCCGCAGCTGCTCGGTGTGGCGCAGGGCGGCTTCGAGGAACGACGGCGTGCCGGTCGTCTCGGCGGCCCAGTACAGCAGCGGCACGTTCATCAGGCTGTCGATGATCGTGCGACCGCGCTGCAACGGGTTCTCCAGGTCGCCCCAGGCCTGGAGGATGCCCGCCGGTTCCAGGAACCGGTCCATCAGGTGGTTCGCGGCCTTCAACGCGCTGTCCCGCGCCCGCACGTCCCCCAGCAGCCGGTACGGCGTCACGCACGACAGCGTGTAGAGGAACCCGAGGTCGTGGGTGTCCAGGTCGATCCCGCGCCGGACCCGGTCGGAGAAGCTGTCGACCTGGAGCCGCGCGGCCCGCCGCACGTCGTCGTCGCCGGTGGCCTCCCAGGCCAGCCACAGCATCCCCGGCCAGAAGCCGGTGGTCCACCCGACGTTGGCCCCCTCGGGTTGGCCGTCACGGGCCGTGCGCGGCCGGTACGCGCCGTCGGTGGTGGTGTCGTCCGGGTACCAGGCGGTGAAGTCGGCGATGTTGCCCCGGACGGTCGCCAGGGCGGCGTTCCAGGCCGCGGCCAGGTGGTCGGTGGTCGGTGCGGCGCGGTCTGCTTCCGCGGACATGGTTCTCCCTCAGAACGGGTGACGGAACAGCGGGCGCGGGTCAGCGCGCCGCGACAGAACGCGGGTCGGGCTCGGAGCCCGGGACGACGCGGAGCGGCCGGAGGGTCGCGCGACTGCCCACCCAGACGACGTACAGCGCCGGGCCGGTCAGCAGGGCGAGCGCCGGCACGGGCAGGGCGGCGACGGCCGCCGCCAGCACCCACAGCGCCACCAGCGAGACCGCGGTGAAGTGCGGGCGGCGCAGCGCCAGGAACAGGCAGGCCCGCACCAGGCGCCGCAGCGGCACGTCGGGGTGTTCCACCAGGGCGGTGAGCGCCACCAGCGCGGTCACCGCGGTGAGCACCGCGAGCACGGCCAGGACGGGGATGACGACGGCGCCGACGGGTGTGCCCCAGGCCGCGCGGACGTCCACCGCCAGGACGACCAGGAGGGCGGACGCGGCGCCGGTCACGAGCACCGACCGGCGGGCGTGCCGGCGCCAGGCGTGCAGGAAACCCCGCACGACCGGTGCGCCCTCGTCCCGCGCGGTGGAGGCGAACACGGCGTGCGCGGCGGCGAAGGCGGGGCCGACGAACGGCGCCGTCGGCACCAGCAACGGCCAGCTGGCCGTCACGGGGGTGAACAGCAGCACGGCGAGGAACGGCGCGCTCGCGCCCACCACGAGCACACTGGTGGCCAGCAGCGCGTAGGCGGTGGCGAAGACCCGGTTGTAGATCTCGTGCGACACGGTCGTCAGCCCTTCAGCCCGCTGGTCGCGACACCCTGGACGAAGTACTTCTGCCCGAGCAGGAACACCACCGCGATCGGCAGCACGGACAGCACCGAGCCGGTCATGATCAACGCGTGCTCGGCGTTGTACTCGCTGACGAACGACTTCAGTCCCAGCTGGATCGTCCACAGGTCCGGGTCGCGCAGGTAGATCAGCGGGCCGAGGTAGTCGTTCCAGGTGGTGACGAAGGTGAGCAGGGCCAGGCTGGCGAGGGCGGGCACGGACAGCGGCAGCATGATCCGGAAGTAGATGCCGTACTCGCTCAGGCCGTCGACGCGGGCGGCCTCGCACAGCTCGTCGGGGATGGTCAGGTAGTACTGCCGCATCAGGAACACGCCGAAGGCGCTGAACGCCTGCAACGCGATGACGGCCCACGGCGTGTTCGTCAGGCCGACCTCGGACATCATGATGAACTGCGGGATCATGTACGCCTGCCACGGCACCGCGATCGTGCCGATGTAGAGCAGGAACAGCAGGTTGCGCCCCGGGAAGCGGGCCTTGGCGAACCCGTAGGCGGCGAAGCTGCCGGTGAACAGCTGGAGCAGGGTGACGACCACCGACAGGAAGACGGTGTTCTTCAGCCACACCAGCATGTCCGAGATCCGCCAGATCTCGACGTAGTTCGCCCACTGCGGCGACTCCGGGAACCAGGTCACGGGGATGGAGAAGACACCGTTGGCGGTCTTCAACGACGAGGAGACCATCCAGAAGAACGGCAGCAGCAGCCCGGCCGCCGCCACCACGAGGACGGCGTACCCCAGGAGCCTGCCCGGCGCGGGGAACCGCCTGCCGCCGCGTTCGGGCGGCGCGACGGGCCCCGTGCCGACCGTCCCCGGCGCGGCGAGGTCGGGCAGTGTGCGCGGCGCGGCCATCAGGCGTTCCTCCTCCGGTTGACGGCGAACTGCACGACCGTGACCAGCATGCAGAGCGCGAACAGCACGACGGAGATCGCGGAGGCGTAGCCGAACCGGTTCTCCACCAGGCCCTTCTGGTAGATGTACTGCGACAGCACCAGGGTCGACTGGCCCGGGCCGCCGTTGGTCATCACGAGGATCAGGTCGAAGACCTTGAAGCTGCCGATGGTGAGCATCACCGTGACGAAGAACGTCGTGGGGCGCAGGCACGGCAGCGTGACGTTGCGGAAGCGCTGCCAGGCGTTGGCGCCGTCGATCCGGGCGGCTTCGTGCAGCTCGGGTGGCACGGTCTGCAACCCGGCCAGGAAGAGCAGCATGTAGTAGCCCATCTCGCGCCAGACCCCGACGATGATCACGGCGGGCATCGCCCAGGTCGACGACGCGGTCCAGCCGGGCGGGTCGTCGACCCCGAACAGGCCGAGGATCTGGTTGATCGGGCCGGCGTCGCGGCTGAACAGCAGGTTCCACGCGATGGCGATGGCCACGATCGAGGTGACGTAGGGGAAGAACGCGGCGGTTCGGAAGAACGCGACGCCGCGCAGCTTCCGGTTGAGCAGCAGGGCCAGGCCCAGCGACAGCGCGAGCGTGAGCGGGATGTGGAACGCGGAGTAGTACAGCGTGTTGAGCAGCGCCCGGTGGAAGCTCGCGTCACCGAGCAGGCGGGTGAAGTTGTCCAGCCCGATCCACTTGGCCTTGCCGAAGACGTTCCAGTTGGTGAACGAGATGTAGAACAGCGCGACGACCGGGCCCAGGGTGAGCAGGCCGAAGCCGAGGAAGTTCGGCAGGACGAACGACGCGCCCTGCAACGACCGGCGCGCCCGGTACCACCGCTTCGTCCGGTCCGCGCCGGTGCTGCGCGGACCGCCGACCGTCGTGGTGCTCATCGGCTCTCTGTGCTCCTGCGTAGGTGGGGTGCTGGGGCGGGGGGGGGGGGGGGGGGGGGGGGGGGGGGGGGGGGGGGGGGGGGGGGGGGGGGGGGGGGGGGGGGGGGGGGGGGGGGGGGGGGGGGGGGGG
>NZ_JBVJVK010000023.1:0-18764 GCF_055603705.1 Actinosynnema sp. NPDC037264
TGAGTTCTCAAAGAACACGCGCTCACCATCACGTCCCGCGTCTTACCGCGGTTCATTCCGGGGCTTTGTGTTTCCGGTGTTTCGCTTGCTGTGGTTGAACCTTAGCTCGTTCGTTTTCGCGGTGTCAAATCGGCCGGTTTCGGCTTCTCGGCTCCGCGACAAACTCGCTCAGCATTCACTTTGTTCTACCGTCCGGAGCCGAGGCAGCACGCTGTGCTGCTGATTCAGTCCCGGGGGCTTGTTCTCGCAGCACTCCGTTCCGGTCTCTCTCCGGCCCGTTCCGCGCTGGCAGAGAGAAAGTTACACCCCGGCCCACGCGGAGACAAATCGGGGGGTCGGTTGCGCCATCTCCGCAGCTAGGCGTGGTGCGTCCTCCGGAGACGGTGGATGCTGGGCCCGTGCAGCTCTCGCCTCGGCTCGGCCGGTACGCGTTCCACGTCGTCGTGGTCGCGGCTTGCTACTACGCGGGCGCCGAGGTCGGCCTTCTCCAGGCGTTGGTCAACGACCAGGTGACGCCGTTGTGGCCGCCGACCGGTGTGGCCGTGCTCGCGCTGTTGCTCGGCGGGCTGAGGATGTGGCCGGGCATCGCGCTGGGCGCGTTCGCGGCCAACTCGCCCCTCACCGACCTCGGCGCCACGGCGCTCATCACCACGGGCAACACCGTCGGCCCTGTGGTCGCCTACCTCATGCTCAGGAAGGTGGGCTTCCGGCAGGAGATGGACCGCACGCGTGACGCGCTCGCGCTCGTGCTGTTGGGCGGGCTCGTGGGCATGGCGGTCAGCGCGACGATCGGCGCGGGCACGTTGTTGGTGACCGGTGTGATCGACGCCGCGCTGTTCTGGTCGACGTGGACGGTGTGGTGGACCGGTGACGCGCTGGGCGTGCTGGTGTTCGTGCCGATCGTCCTGGCGTTCCGCTCCCTCCGACTGCGCGACCACCCCGTGCGCCGGTGGCTGGAGGCCGCCGCGTTGCTGGTGAGCACGGCGGTCGTCATGACCGTGGCGTCGACGCACGACCTGCGGCTGATGTACCTGGTGTTCCCGTTCCTGATCTGGGCGGCGCTGCGGTTCCAGCACCTGGGCACGGCGCCGTGCGCGCTGATCGCGACCACCCTGGCGGCACGGGGCGCGGCTCGCAGCACGGGTCCGTTCGCCGATCTGGACCTGGTGGTGCGCATGGTGACGCTCCAGGCGTTCAACGGGACGGCGGTGTTGACGGCGCTGCTGCTGTCGGCGGTGATCGCGGAGCGCAACGCCGCGCGGGAGGCGATCGAGCGGACGGTGGCGCAACTGTCGGACGTGGTGGCGCAGTACCAGCCGCTCGCGCTGGGCGACCTGCTGCCGCCCAAGCCCCGGGAGAAGCGCTAGTGGACGTGGTGGTCGTCGGTGGCGGGCCGGCGGGACGGGCGTTGGCGCGGGCGTGCGCGGGCAGGGGGCTCGGCACGACGCTGGTCGACCCGAACCCGGAGCGGTCTTGGCGGGCGACCTACGCGTCGTGGGCGGAGGAGTTGCCCGCCGACGCGCCGGTGGCGGTCAGCACGTCGAGGGCCCGTGCGGTGACGACGGCGGAGCACGTGATCGCGCGGGGTTACGCCGTGCTGGACAACGAGCGGTTGCGGCGGCTCCCGGACGAGGTCCGGGTGGTCGCCGGGCGCGTGGTCGCCCACACCGGCGGGACGGCGACGTTGGCCGACGGGCGGGTGCTGACCGGACGGGTGGTCGACGCGAGCGGCACGGCGGGTGGTCGGGCGGCTCAGACGGCGGTCGGCGTGGTGGTTCCCGCACGGGCCGCGACGCCGTTCGTGGGCGCCGACGAGGCGCTGATCATGGACTGGCGCAGGCCTCCCGCGGCCACGACCGCCGACCCGACGTTCCTCTACGCGATCCCGGTGTCGGCGGACGAGGTGTTGCTGGAGGAGACGTCGTTGGCCCGCCGGCCGGGGCTGCCGTTGCGCGAGCTTCGGCTGCGGTTGCACGCGCGCTTGGCCCGGCACGGCATCGAGGTGCCGCGGGACGAGGAACGGGTGCGCATCACGTTGGACGGGCGGGCGCGGGACGGCGCGTTCGGCGCGGCGGCGGGGTGGGTGCACCCGGCGACGGGGTACAGCGTGGCGGCGGCGTTGCGGCGCGCGCCGGTGGTGGCGGACGCGATCGCGGCCGGGCGGGAGGTGACGCGTTCGGCGGCGGAACGCGCGGTGCGCCGGTTGCGGTTGAGAGGTCTGGAGGCGTTGCTGGCGCTGCCGCCCGACGAAGTCCCGGAATTCTTCAACAGCTTCTTCAAATTGTCCGACAGTCTTCAACGCGACTACCTCGGCGGGCACGATGACCTGCGCGGGACCGCCCGTGCGATGCTCCGGCTGTTCGACTCCGCGTCGTGGGGTATGCGCGCCCGGTTGGTATTTCCTGTGCAATCGGCCAAAAGTGCGAGAACACCTGGTTAACGGTCTCGGCAAAAGAAGATCGACCGGGCACGATCGGGGCCGTGCCCGCCTTGCTGGATGACGTTCGCTTCGCCTTCCAGCCGTTGTTCAACCTCCACACCGGAGGGGTCGTGGCGGTAGAAGCGCTGGCCCGACCGCACGACGGCAACGTGCAGGACCTGCTGCGGATGGCTTTCCGCGCCGGGTACCTGGCCAACACCGACGTGGCGCTCGCGTGCCGCGCGGTCCGGCACGCGGCCGACCACGGCCTCGGCGTGCCGCTGCACGTCAACCTGCTCGCGTTGACGATCGCGGACAAGCCCGAGCTCATGGCACCGCTCTACGGCGCGCTGCGGGAGGTCGGGCGCACGCCGGCCGACCTGGTGGTCGAGGTCGGCACGCCGTACTCGCGCGCGCCGCGCCGGCTGCTGGTCAAGGGCATCGAGCGGCTGCGCGAGGACGGGTTCCGGATCGGTCTGGACGGCGTGGGCGAGGGCGATTCGCCGTTGTCGCTGCTGACCGAGGTGCAGCCCGACGTGATCAAGCTCGACCGCGAGGTGGTGGTGGCGCTGCCCACCGACCCCTCCCGGTACGCGCTGGCCCAGGCGTTGCAGCACCTGTGCGAGCACATCGGGTCACTGGTCGTCGCGGAGGGCGTGGAGAGCGAGGCGCAGCTGGCCGCGCTGCGCCGGCTCGGGGTGCGGCTCGCGCAGGGCAACCTGCTGGCGAGCCCGCAGCGGCGGCCGAAGGTGGACGCGACGATCGCGGCGGTGTTGAGCGAGGTCAACGACCCGGAGGCGGTCACGAGCACGATGACCGCGCCGCTGCGGCGCAAGGTCGGGCCGAAGGTCACCGACTTCCTGCACCCGGCGACCACGCTGCCCGACTCGGCGACGTCCGAGGAGGTGCGCGACGTGCTCGCGAACCAGCCGACGGTCAGCGGCGTGGTGCTCGTGGACGACGACGGCAGGCCGCGGTGGACGGTGGACCGCAACCGGTTCCTGCTGGCGGTGACGGGTCCGTTCGGGCACGCCCTGCACGCCAAGCGGGAGGCGGCGCGGCTGGCGGACCGGCCGAAGCTGATCGGGGCGGACTCCAGCGCGCTGGAGCTGCTGGACGTGGTGGCGCACGCGAACCGTGAGCGCACCAACGACGACTTGGTGGTCGTGGACGACGACGACCGCTGCCTGGGCGTGGTGCGGGTCGCGGACGTGGTGCGCGGGGTCGCCGAGATGAAGGTGGAGCAGGCGGCGGCGTTGAGCCCGCTGACGCGGCTGCCGGGCAGCGACTCGATCGCGCGCGAGGTGGACCGGCGCATCCTGGGCGGCGAGCTGTTCGCGGTGGGGTGGCTGGACGTGGACGCGTTCAAGCGGGTGAACGACTCGGTGGGGTTCGCGGCGGGTGACGACCTGATCCGGGCCATCGGGCGTGCGCTCACCGACGGCGCGACGTCGTACCCGGGCGTGCAGGTGGGGCACGTCGGCGGGGACGACTTCCTGGTGGTGGCCGGGCTGGACGAGATCGTGCCGTTCTCCGCGGGTGTGCTGGACGTGCCGTACGAGACCGAGGGGCGCGGGGTGACGTTGTCGTTGGCGACGTTGATCTGCGCGGCCGGGTCGGTCGGGTCGTACCGGGAGGTGTCCCGGCTGCTGGCGCCGTTGAAGGAGCACGCGAAGTCGTTGCGGGGCACCAGTTGGGTGCTGGGGCGGCCGGGCAGCGACCACGTCGACGTGCTGCGCGGCGGGCCGCATCTGGCGGTAAGTTAGGAAGTTCACCGCAAAGCCGCATGTGCGGCCCGTTCGGTTACTCATAGCATCAGGCGGACTACCCAGCGTCGGGAGGTCCCCGTGACCGAGGTCACCGCCCTACCGCTTCCGCGAGTCGTCTCGGACCTGCCGCTGTCGGTGGGGGTCGAGGAGGAGTTCCTGCTGGTCGACGCGAGCACCGGGGTGCTGGTGCCGTTGGCCGGCGAGGTGTTGTGCGACGCCCGTCCCGGGCCCGACCTGCAGACCGAGATGACGCTCTACCAGGTGGAGAGCGCCACTCGGGTGTGCCGGAGCATGGCCGAGGTGCGCGAGCAGCTCCTCGCGGCACGTCTGGCGCTCGCCGCGCTGGCACAGGCGCAGGGCGCGCGCATCGTGGCGACCGGGACGCCGGTGCTCGGCGGCTTGCGCCCGCCTCCGTTGACCGATTCCGACCGGTACCGCACCATCGCCGCCGAGTACGGGTCGTTGGTCGACGGGCTGACCATCTGCGGGTGCCACGTGCACGTCGGGATACCGGACGAGGACACCGGGGTGCTGATCAGCAACCACCTGCGGCCGTGGCTGCCGGCGCTGTTGGCGATCAGCGCGAACTCGCCGTTCGGGGACGGGCGCGACACCGGGTACGCGAGCTGGCGCTACCTGTCGTGGAGCCCGTGGCCGTCGGCGGGCGCGCCGCCGTGGTTCGAGTCGGCGGAGGACTACCACCGGGGCACGCGGGTGCTGCGGTCGGGCGGGGCGGCGTTGGACCCGGCGATGGTCTACTGGGACGTGCGGCTGTCGCACCGGCACCCGACGGTGGAGCTGCGGGTGTGCGACGTGGCGGCGACCGTGGACGAGGCCGTGGTGCTGGCGGCCCTGGTGCGGGCGATCGCCGTGATGGCGTTGGCCGGTGTGCGGGCTCAGCGCGTGCCGGACCTGGCGTTGCGGACGGCGTTGTGGCGGTCGGCCCGGGACGGGTTGGACGGCGCCGGGATCGAGCCGTTCAGCGGTCGGCTGGTGCCGGCGGCGGACATGGTGCGGGCGCTGGTGGACTGGACGCGGCCTGCTCTGCGTGACACCGGGGACGAGGACCTGGTGGTCGACGGCATCGACCGGCTGCTGTTGGACGGCACGGGTGCCGTGCGGCAGCGGCGGGCGTTCCGGCGGCGCGGTTCGCTCGTCGACGTGGTCGACATGCTGGCCGCTCAGACAGCTTGAACGCCCGGCTCTCCCCACCGACTCGTCCAGACCGCTGCCGCGGTGCCGCCTCCGTCGAAGTGCCGGCCGCGCCCGACCGGCGCATGCTTGGTCGTACGTGAACAAGGAGGTTCGGCATGACCACCGCACGGGAGATCATGAACGCCGGTGTCCAGTGCGTCAAGGAGGACCAGAGCCTGCTCGACGCGGCGCGGATGATGCGTGACCTGGACGTCGGCTCGCTGCCGATCTGCGGCAAGGACGACAAGCTGCACGGCATCATCACCGATCGCGACATCGTGCTGCGCTGCGTGGCCGAGGGCCGCGACCCGGCGTCGATGAGGGCCGGCGACATGTCCGGTCACCTGCACTGGGTCGAAGCGGACGACGACCTTTCGCACGTGCTGCGGACCATGGAGGACAACCAGATCCGCCGGCTCCCGGTGATCGAGGAGCACCGACTGGTCGGCATGGTGTCGGAAGCGGACCTGGCCCGTCACCTGGACGAGTCGCAGATCGCGGAGTTCGTGGAACGCGTCTACGCCCGCTGACCACATCGTCCGCTGACCACATCGTCAGCAAGCACACCGTTCACCGCACGCCCTTCCCCCAACAGAAGGGCTTCGTGTCATCCCGCCGACCTGGCTCCGCCCTACCGCGCGTGTCAAGGGGGCACCTTCCACCCCACAGGAACGATGGGCTGGAACCGCCCCCTTGATACGTGTGGTAGCCCGTAGGGAGGTCGGTGGGATGACACGAAACCCGCACCACAACGGACCCGCCGCCGAACCACCCACCGGCCCGTCATCCTGCTGATCTGCCCGTCCGGCGAGGACGCTCTTGATCTTTTGCGGACGCCCGGCAAGACCCAAGCCCGCCGAAATTGTCAGACCACGCCGGTAACCTAAAAACAGGGGTCCCCTTGGCGAGGACCCCTGCGAAGCATTCAAACTGCGCGGCCCCAGACGCTGACCCCGTCAACGCCGACCCCGCCAGACGGCGAACCGCCGGACCGCGACCCCATCGGACCGCGACCCCATCGGACCGCGCCCCCGCCGACCAACCCTCAGCCGACCAACCCGTCAGACCGCGAACACTCGTCAGACCGTCAGACCGTGACCGTCAGGCCGATCAGGCCGTGACCGTCAGACCGTGAACCCAAGGGCGCGCAACTGCTCACGCCCGTCATCCGTGATCTTCTCCGGCCCCCACGGCGGCATCCACACCCAGTTGATGCGGAAGTCGTTGACGATCCCGCTCGCCCCGCCACCGCCACCCACCAGCGCCGACCGCGTCTGGTCCTCGATGACGTCCGTCAACGGACACGCGGCCGACGTCAGCGTCATGTCGATGAGCGCGACGTTCTCCTCGTCCACCCGGATGTCGTAGACCAGGCCCAGGTCCACGACGTTGATCCCCAACTCGGGGTCGACGACGTCGCGCATGGCCTCCTCGACGTCGTCCACCGCGGCCACGTCTGCCTTCGGCGCGGGCGGCTCGGGCATGCCCTCGATGCCGCGCACCACGTCTTCTTCGGCGGTCATGCCTTCGCTCCCTCGCTGCGTGCCACCGCGTCCTTGAAAGCCATCCAGCCCAGCAGCGCGCACTTCACGCGAGCCGGGTACTTCGCCACTCCCGCGAACGCGATGCCGTCCTCCAGGACGTCCTCGTCGGGCTCCACCTGGCCGCGGCCCTGCATCAGCTCGACGAACGCGTCCATCTTCTCGAACGCCTCGCTCAACGGCTTGCCGACCACCAGGTCCGTCAGCACCGAGGTGGACGCCTGGCTGATGGAACAGCCCTGCCCGTCGTAGGACACGTCGCGCACGGTGTCGCCGTCCAGCGCCACCCGCAACGTCACCTCGTCGCCGCACGTCGGGTTGATCTGGTGCGACTCGGCGTCGAACGGGTCGCGCAGGCCGCGCCCGTGCGGGTTCTTGTAGTGGTCCAGGATGATCTCCTGGTACATCTGCTGCAGCTGCATCTCAGACCACCCCGAAGAACTTCTGCGCCTCGCGGACGGCGTCGACCAGGGCGGTCACCTCGTCCGGTGTGTTGTACAGGTAGAAGCTGGCCCGCACGGTGGCGGCGGCGTTCATCCGCCGGTGCAGGGGCCACGCGCAGTGGTGGCCGACGCGCACCGCGACGCCCAGGCTGTCGAGCACCTGGCCGGCGTCGTGCGCGTGGATGCCGTCGATGACGAACGACACCGCGCCGCCGCGGTCCACCGCGTCCGTCGGACCCACGATCCGCACACCGGGCACCTCGGCCAGGCCGCGCAGCGCCAGCTCGGTGAGCTGGTGCTCGTGCGCGGCGATCCGGTCCATGCCGACGGCGTCGAGGTAGTCCACCGCGGCACCGAGCGCCACGGCCTGCGACGTCATGGGCACACCCGCCTCGAACCGCGCGGGCGGCGGCGCGAAGGTCGACCGCGCCATGTGCACCAGCTCGATCATCGACCCGCCGGTGAGGAACGGCGGCAGGGCCTCCAGCAGCTCACGGCGCCCGTACAGGACCCCGATGCCGGACGGGCCGAGCATCTTGTGGCCGCTGAACACCGCGAAGTCCACGCCCAGGGCCTTGAAGTCCACCGCGCCGTGCGGCACCGACTGGCACGCGTCCAGCACGGTCAGCGCGCCCACCGCGCGGGCCGCGTCCGCGAGCACCCGCACCGGGTTGACGGTGCCGAGCACGTTCGACTGGTGGGTGAACGCGACGACCTTCGTCCGCTCGTTGACCAGCGAGTCGAGCTCGGACAGGTCGAGCCTGCCCTCGTCCGTCACGCCGAACCAGCGCAGGGTGGCGCCTGTGCGCGCGGCCAGCTGCTGCCACGGCACGAGGTTCGCGTGGTGCTCCATCTCGGTCACGACGATCTCGTCGCCGGGACCGATGCGGAACCGCTCGGCCTCGGGACCGGCGGTGGCCGCGTTGCCCATCGCGTACGCGACGAGGTTCACGCCCTCGGTCGCGTTCTTGGTGAACACGATCTCGCCCTGGTCGACGCCCACGAAGTCGGCGATCTTCTGCCGCGCGCCCTCGTAGGCGTCCGTGGCCTCTTCGGCCAGTTGGTGCGCCCCGCGGTGCACCGCGGCGTTGGCGGTCTCCAGGAAGGCGCGCTCGGCGTCGAGGACCTGCCTCGGGCGTTGCGAGGTGGCGCCGGAGTCCAGGTAGACCAGCCGCTTTCCCTCCCGCACGGTGCGTCCTAGGATCGGGAAGTCCGCTCGGACGGTAGCGACGTCCAGCGGGGTGACGGTGGTGGTCACTGCTCCGACGCCTCCTCTCGGTACGTGTTCACGAACGGTGCAACGTCAGGCGATGCCCGCTGCTTCCGGCTTCCCGATGTACTTCACGTAACCCTCGGCCTCGAGCTGGTCGGCCAGCTCCGGACCGCCGGACTCGGCGATGCGGCCACCGGCGAACACGTGCACGAAGTCGGGCGAGATGTACTTGAGGATCCGGGTGTAGTGCGTGATCAGCATGACGCCGACCTCACCGGAGCGCTTGTACCGGTTCACGCCCTCGGACACGACGCGCAGCGCGTCGACGTCGAGGCCGGAGTCGGTCTCGTCGAGGATCGCGATCTTCGGCTGGAGCAGCCCGAGCTGCAGGATCTCGTGGCGCTTCTTCTCGCCGCCGGAGAAGCCCTCGTTGACCGAGCGCTCCGCGAAGGTCGGGTCGATCTCCAGCTCGGACATCGCCTCCTTGACCTCCTTGACCCAGTGGCGCAGCTTCGGCGCCTCGCCGCGGACGGCGGTGGCGGCGGTGCGCAGGAAGTTCGACATCGAGACGCCGGGCACCTCGACCGGGTACTGCATGGCGAGGAACAGACCCGCGCGGGCGCGCTCGTCCACGGTCATCTCCAGCACGTCCTCGCCGTCCAGCAGCACGCTGCCGGAGGTGATCTCGTACTTGGGGTGCCCGGCGATGGCGTAGGACAAGGTGGACTTGCCCGAGCCGTTGGGGCCCATGATCGCGTGGGTCTCGCCCGCCTTGATGGTCAGGTCGACGCCCTTGAGGATCTCCTTGGCGCCGTCGTCGGTGTTGACCGAGACGTGCAGGTCCTTGATCTCCAGAGTGGCCATTGGTGGTTCGTTCTCCTGGTGTTGCGAGCGAAAGTCAGTTCGTAGCCAAGGTCAGTTCACCGCCGCGGTGACGTCCACGTAGACGTCGTCCCCGCGGAGTTCGACGGCGAACACGTCGACCGGCTCGGTGGCGGGCGGCGAGGACGGGCGGCCGGTGCGCAGGTCGAAGCACGACCCGTGCAGCCAGCACTCCACGCCCTTGCGCGTCACCTCGCCCTCGCTGAGCGCCACTTCGGCGTGCGAGCACAGGTCGCGCAGCGCGTGCACGGTTCCGCCGTCGCGGACGAGCAGGACCGGGGTGTACTCGTCGCCGACCTCGAACGCGGCGGGTTTGCCGTCGTCGAGGTCGGTCAGCGAGCACACCCTGATCACGCGCCCACCGCTTCGAGCTCCGCCTCGATCGCGGCTTCCAGGCGCTCGCGCACCTCGGGAACGGCGATCTTCAGGAGGATCTCGTGGAAGAACCCGCGCACGACCAGCCGTCGTGCCTGGTCCTCCGGGATGCCGCGGGCCTGCAGGTAGAACAGCTGCTCGTCGTCGAACCGGCCGGTGGCGCTGGCGTGGCCCGCGCCCTCGATCTCGCCGGTCTCGATCTCCAGGTTGGGCACCGAGTCGGCGCGCGCGCCGTCGGTGAGCACCAGGTTCCGGTTGAGCTCGAAGGTCTCGGTGCCCTCGGCCGCCGCGCGGATCAGCACGTCGCCGATCCACACCGTGTGCGCGTCCTCGCCCTGCAACGCGCCCTTGTAGACCACGTTGCTGCGGCAGTTGGACGCCGAGTGGTCGATGAAGGTGCGGTGCTCCAGGTGCTGGCCGGCGTCGGCGAAGTACAGGCCGAGGAGCTCGGCGTCCCCGCCGCGGCCGGTGTAGGTGACCGCGGGCGTGAGCCGGACGACGTTGCCGCCGAGGGTGATGACGGTGTGCTTGAACGAGGCGTCGCGGCCCAGCTTGGCGTGGTGCGACGACACGTGCACCGCGTCGTCGGCCCAGTCCTGGATGGCGACCACGGTGAGGTGCGCGCCGTCGCCGACGACGAACTCGATGTTGTCGGCGTACGCGCCGGAGCCGCGGTGGTCGATGACCACGACGGCCTCGGCGAACTGCTTGGCGTGCACCTGCAGGTGGCCGTAGGCGACCTGGCCCTCGCCCGCGCCGGTCACCGTGATGGTGGTCGGCTCGGACTTCGCGTCACCGGGGAGGGTGACGACGGTGGCCTCGGTGAACGACGACCAGGCCTGGGCGGCGACGCGGTCACCGGGGGTGCCGGCGACGCCGAGCCGCTCGTCGTCGCGCGCCACGGTCTCGACCGTGACGCCCTCGGGCGCGTCGACCTCGACGTTCGCCGTGCCGGTCGCCTCGGCGCCGTGGTGCAGGTTCGCCAGGCGCTTCATGGGGGTGAAGCGCCAGATCTCCTCGCGACCGCCGGGCACCTCGAACGCGTTCACGTCGAACGACGTGAAGTGGTCCGCGCGCGAGGAGATCGGGGCACCCGCACCGTGCGAGTGGGCCGTCAGGCCGTGTTGCTGGTCTTCGGTGGTGACGGCCATGTCAGCCGACGGCCCCTTCCATCTGCAGCTCGATCAGGCGGTTCAGCTCGAGGGCGTACTCCATCGGCAGCTCGCGCGCGATGGGCTCGACGAACCCGCGCACGATCATCGCCATGGCCTCGTCCTCGTTGAGACCGCGGGACATCAGGTAGAACAGCTGGTCCTCGGAGACCTTCGAGACCGTGGCCTCGTGGCCCATCGACACGTCGTCCTCGCGGACGTCGACGTACGGGTAGGTGTCCGAGCGGCTGATGTTGTCCACCAGCAGCGCGTCGCACTTGACCGTGGACTTCGAGTGGTGCGCCCGCTTGTTGACCTGCACGAGGCCGCGGTAGGAGGTGCGGCCGCCGCCGCGCGCCACCGACTTCGACACGATCGTGGACGACGTGTGCGGCGCCATGTGGACCATCTTCGCGCCGGCGTCCTGGTGCTGGCCCTCGCCCGCGAACGCGATCGAGAGGACCTCGCCCTTGGCGTGCTCGCCCATCAGGAACACGGCCGGGTACTTCATGGTGACCTTGGAGCCGATGTTGCCGTCGATCCACTCCATGGTCGCGCCCTCTTCGGCCTTGGCGCGCTTGGTGACCAGGTTGTAGACGTTGTTCGACCAGTTCTGGATGGTCGTGTAGCGGCAGCGACCACCCTTCTTGACGATGATCTCCACGACGGCGGAGTGCAGCGAGTCCGACGAGTAGATCGGCGCGGTGCAGCCCTCGACGTAGTGCACGTACGCGCCCTCGTCGACGATGATCAGCGTGCGCTCGAACTGGCCCATGTTCTCGGTGTTGATCCGGAAGTAGGCCTGCAGCGGGATGTCGACGTGGACGCCCTTGGGCACGTAGATGAACGAGCCGCCCGACCACACCGCGGAGTTCAGCGCGGAGAACTTGTTGTCACCCGAGGGGATGACGGAGCCGAAGTACTCCTTGAACAGCTCCGGGTGCTCCTTGAGGGCGGTGTCGGTGTCGAGGAAGACGACACCCTGCTCCTCGAGGTCCTCGCGGATCTTGTGGTAGACGACCTCGGACTCGTACTGGGCCGCGACGCCGGAGACCAGGCGCTGCTTCTCCGCCTCCGGGATGCCGAGGCGGTCGTAGGTGTTCTTGATCTCGTCGGGCAGGTCGTCCCAGGTCGCCGCCTGCTTCTCGGTCGACCGGACGAAGTACTTGATGTTGTCGAAGTCGATGCCCGACAGGTCGGAGCCCCAGGTCGGCATGGGCTTGCGGTCGAACAACCGCAGCGCCTTGAGCCGGAACTCCAGCATCCACTCGGGCTCGTTCTTCTTCGCCGAGATGTCCCGAACGACGTCCTCGTTCAGGCCCCGGCGAGCGCTCGCGCCTGCCACGTCCGAGTCGGACCAGCCGAACTCGTAGTTGCCGATGCTCGCCAGGGTTTCTTCCTGGGTGAGCGGGGCTGTGGTGGTGCGCTGCTCGGCAGCGGCAGTCATGCGGGCTCCCCTCCATCTGGGATCCGGGGTGTGTTCGGGATGTGCGTCGTGCACACGGCATCGCCGCGGGCGATGGTGGCCAGGCGCTGGACGTGCGTGCCGAGCAGGTCGGCGAACGCCGCCGTCTCGGTCTCGCACAACTGCGGGAACTCCGCCGCGACGTGCGCCACCGGGCACAGGTGCTGGCAGAGCTGCTCGCCCGCCCCCACGTGGCGCGCCGAGGCAGCGTAGCCCTCCCTGGTCAGCGCCACGGCGAGGGCCTTGGCCCGCTCCGCGGCGTCGGGCTGGGCCACGATGGCCGCGCGGTGCCGGTCGACGAATGCGGACACCCGTCGTTCGGCGAAGGTTCGTACCGCCTCCTCCCCGCCCTGTTCGGCGAGGAACCGCAGCGCGGCGGCGGCGAGGTCGTCGTAGGCGTGCCCGAAGCGGGCCCGCCCCTGCTCGGTCAGCAGGAAGAGCTTGGCCGGGCGACCCCGGCCGCGCTGGCCCCGTCGAGGGGCCTCCCTGCTGGCCGCCTCGCCGTCGGCCACCAGCGCGTCGATGTGCCGGCGCACCGCCGTGGGGCTCAGGCCCAGCTGCTCCGCGACCGAGGCCGCGGTCACCGGGCCCTGCTCCAGGAGGAGCCGTGCGACGGCGTGCCGGGTCCGGCCGTCGTGCCCGGAAGGCACAGCGGTCGAGTCGGTCCCGGCGTTTTTCACAACACCAGTGTTGCGTATTTCGCGGGCCGCCGCAAAGATCGACCCTCCTCGGGTGACCCGAGTCACGCGTCCCGGCCGGTCGCTACCCTTCGGACGTGGCGGCGGGCGGAATGGTGATGGCGAACCGGAGCGAGATCGGCGAGGCAGCACCCCTCGACGCGCCCGAACGGCGACAGCTCGACGTGATCCGCCGGTGGGGCACGGTGGGCGCGCTGCTGCTGGCCGTCGGCTCCCTCGGGTCGGGCGCGGCGCCGATCTTCAGCCCGCTGCCGGGCACGCCGCTGCTCGGGCTGTTCCCGCGGATGCCCAGCGCGTCCATGGCCGTCGCGTGGACCGGCATCTTCCTCATCGTGTCGGCGTGGCTGTGGCTGGGCCGGTTCGCCCGGCCGGGCCGTCCCCGGCTGGTGTCGCGCAGCCAGCTCGACCGCACGCTGCTGATGTGGATCACGCCGCTGGTGTTCGTGCTGCCCATGTTCAGCCGTGACGTGTACAGCTACCTGGCGCAGTCGCAGATCGCGGCCAACGGGCAGGACCCGTACGAGCTCGGCCCGGCCACGGCGCTGGGCGTCGAGCACGACCTGACGAAGAACGTGCCGAACATCTGGCGCGAGACGCCCGCGCCGTACGGGCCGCTGTTCCTGGCCGCCGGGCGGGTCATCTCGATGGTGACCGGCGACAGCGTGCTGCCCGGCATCTTCCTGCACCGGCTGCTGGGGCTGCTGGGGCTGGCGATGATCGTGTGGGCGCTGCCCCGGCTGGCCCGGCGCTTCGGCGTGCCGCCGGTGAGCGCCCTGTGGTTGGGCGCGGCGAACCCGCTGGTGCTGTTCCACCTGGTCGTGGGCGTGCACAACGAGGGCCTGGCGATCGGTCTGATGCTGGTGGGGCTGGAGTTGGCGCTGCGGAAGATGCCGCTGGTCCCGGGCGCGCCGATGACGCGTGAAGAGCTGCTGTGGATAGTCCTGGGCGCGACCATGATCACGTTGGGCGCGGCGGTGAAGATCCCGGCCGCGCTGGCGCTCGGCTTCCTGGGCGTGCTGATCGCGCGGCGGTGGGGCGGGCGGTTCTCCGACCTGGTGCGGGCGGCGTTGTTGTTGCTGGTCATCTCGGGTGTGGTGATGGTCGGGACGTGCGTCGGCACCGGGCTCGGGTTCGGGTGGGTGGAGACGCTGAACGTGGCCGGCACGGTGAAGAGCTGGATGTCGCCGCCGACCGCCATGGGGTTCATGGGCGGGGGGCTCGGGCTGCTGCTCGGGCTGGGCAACCACACCGAGTCGGTGATCGTGCTGATGCGGATCGTGACGCAGGCCGTGTCGGTGGTGATCGTGGCGACGCTGCTGTGGAAGGCGTTCCGGGGTCGGATCAAGGCCGTCAACGGGCTGGGGGCCGGGCTGGGCGCGGTGCTCGTGCTCGGGCCCGTGCTGCAGCCGTGGTACGTGCTGTGGGCGGCGTTGCCGCTGGCCACGGCCGTGCTGGCGCGTCGGTTCCGGGTCTTCGCCACCACCGCCAGCGCCGTGATCGCGGTCATCCTGCCTCCGACGGGCTCGGCGTTCGACGGGCGGGCCTACATCGTGCCGCAGGCGGTGGCGGGCGCTCTGATCGCGTTCGCCGTGTGCCTGTTCGTCGCCCGCAAGCAGGTCCTGCCGCTGATCAAGCGCGACCCCCTCCCCGGCTACGCCTGACCCGCGGGTCGAACCCCCAGGTCCCGCGCGTGGTGTAACGGGTGGGGGCGGTCGGCGAGGTAGGGGGTGCGGGAGGATCGGGGGTCCGCGGGGAGGGAGGGCGTGATGGTGGACGTGCCCAGGGAGCAGATCCGGTTCGCCGTCGTGCTGAACGGGGGTGTGAGCCTCGCCGTGTGGATGGGCGGGGTGGTGCTCGAGCTCGACCGGCTGACCAGGGGTGACGGCCCGTACGCCGACCTGCTGGACATGGTCGGCAGCACGGCCCGCGCCGACGTCATCACGGGCACGTCGGCCGGCGGCATCAACGGCGCCGCGTTGGCGTTGTCCCAGGTCAATGCCAACGCCCGGCTGGAACGGCTGCGTGACCTGTGGGCCGAGCAGGGCCGGATGGAACAGCTGCTGCGCACCCCGTTCCGGGGCCAACCGGCGTCACTGCTGCGCGGCGACGAGTTCTTCCTCCCGAGGCTCCGGGAAGCACTCGAACGGCTGACCACGGACTTCACCCCGCAGGAGGACCGGCCGGTCGACCTGCGCATCACGACCACGCTGCTCGCGGGCGTGCCCACGGTCACCCACGACGACCTCGGCCAGACCCTCGTGCAGGCCTCCCACCAGGGCAGCTTCTCGTTCCGCCGCGACCCCGGCGGCCGGGACGACTTCACCGCCGACAAGCTCCCGACGCTGGTCAGCCGCATGGCGCTGGCCGCGCGCTCGTCCGCGTCGTTCCCGTTCGCGTTCGAGCCCTCCTTCATCCCGGTCGCACCCGGCGCGCCCGACGGCGACAAGCCCAACATGGCCGAGGTCGCCTCCTGGGCCAACGACACCGACAACCGGTCCCGCTACGCCGTCGACGGCGGCGTCCTGGTCAACACGCCCACCAAGGAGGCGCTGGAGGCCATCGACCGGATGCCCGCCGAAGGCCCGGTCCGGCGGGTGATGCTGCTGGTCTTCCCGCACGCGCCCGAGGCGGTGGTGGAGCCGGTGGCCCCGGTCGACGGCGCCCTGCCCAGCACCGTCGCCACCGGCGGCAAGCTGCTCGGCGCGCTGACCAGCCAGAGCGGGCGGACCTACGTCGACCGCATTGAGGAGCACAACCGCAACGCCGCCTCCCGCCGCGGCGGGCGCAACGCCCTGCTGGACCGCCTCGCGTCCGGCGGCTCGCTCACCGACAAGGTGTACGCGCTGGCCGAGACCCTGCACGACCACTACGAGGACGTGCGCATCCGACACGCCGCCCGCGACGTCACGACCCGCCAGTTCGAGGTGCCGGGCACGAACGCCGCCGGCTGGACGTTCGAACGGGTCCGCGCGGCGGCCGAGGCGGCGCAGCGCGAGTACCGCGCCGACCACAGCAAGCTGCCGTACGTGCCGACCCGGCCACAGCCCGTCGCGTTGCCCGACCACGGCTGGCCGTGGGGCATCACGATGGCCGAACGGCTCGCGTCCGCCGCCATGGACGTGCTCAAACGCCTGGTGTGGGTGATGCCCGACGCCCAGCGCCTCGCGATGGCCCGCACGAACCTGTTCGACGTGCGGGCGAAGCTGCGCGCCGCGCGGATCGAGCTGGACGAGCACTGGACCACCGACGGGACCGAGGAGCTCGACCAGGCGTACTGGGAGCGGCGAGTCCACCGGTTCGCCGCGAAGATGCTGGACGAGCCGGACGGCGTCGGGCAGCGGGTGCGCGAGCAGGTGGACCGGATCGCGGGCGTCCTCGGCGACGCGCACGACATCCTCGACCAGCTCGACGCCGAGCAGCTGCGGGTCGGCGAGCTGCGGTCTTGGCACCGGCTGCTGACCGAGCCGCGCACCGACGCCGAGGCCGACGCGGACCTGGTGGCGGGCGAGCTGTGGCTGTCACGGGTGCTGGCGCTGGAGGTCGCGACGACGTGCCTGGCCGACGACACCCGCGGCGGCCTCGACCAGGCCGTCGAGCTGGTCCAGATCAGCCTGCAGACGCGCAACGCGTTCGCCGGGTACAGCATCACCGCCGAGGACAAGGCGGGCGGCGCGTCGCTGCACCGGTTCTCCGGGTTCCTCAAGCGGTCCTGGCGGGTCAACGACTGGATCTGGGGCCGGCTCGACGGCGCGACCATGCTGTGCAAGGTGGTGTTCGACCCGAAGCGGCTGCTGCGCGTCGACCGGCTGACCGGCGCGGGCGGCGACCCCGTCGAACGGGCCGCGGCGCAGGTCGACGCGCTGGTGGAGAAGCTGTTCGGCGACGGCGTGCCGGACGAGCTGGAGCCGTGCGTCGAGCGGGCGAAGGCCGAGCTGGGGAAGGTCTACGCGAGCCCGGAGGGCGACCACCCGCCGACGTGCGCGGCGCTGGCGGAGCTGGCCGCGTGGGGGCTGCACGTCCGGATCATCTGCGAGGAGCTGCCCGCGTTGCGCGCGGCGATCCTGGCCGACCGGCACGAGGGCGCGGACCGGCGGTCGCGCGGCGAGCTGTTCCTGGAGGAGCAGGCCGCGCTGCTGGCCCGGCTGCCCGTGCGCACGGACGCGGAGCGGATCGAGGTGGGCGTGCGGGGGCTGGCCGCGTTCGACCGGGCGGGCATCGGGCGTGAGCCGCTGGTGCAGGAGGCGAGCAGCGACCAGGTGATCCGGACGGCGGCGACGGCCGCGGCGGTGGCGATCACCGTGGCCGACAGCGACAACTCCGGTCTGGGCACGGCGAAACCGCTGACCAGGACGTTGCGCGGGGCGGCGCTGCTGCCGTACTGGACGATCACCGGCCTGACCAGGGGCGGGCGGTTGGCGCAGTTCCTGGGGCTGCTCGGGTTCGCGCTGGGCGGGGCGCTGCTGGTGCTGTCGCTGTTCGACCTGCTGCCGCCGTGGGCGCTCGGACCGGCGGCGGCGTTCGGCGGCGGCACGCTGCTGGCCGCGTTCGGCTACGCGGCGCTGCGGTCGGGGACGCTGCTGCACGGCCTGGTGCTGCTGTCGCCGGTGATCCCGCTGGTGACGGTGGCGATCGACCGGACCAGGGACGCGTTGGCGTCCGGCGAGACGGGCGACCAGGCCGTGACGGGCATGGTGGCGGTGGGTGGCGTGCTGCTGGTCGTGGTGGGGTTGCTGATCATCGGCAGCCTGCCCGCGCCGGTGGGCACGCCGCTGGCCGTGCTGGGCAAGATCCGGCTCAAGCCCCGGCTGCTGGTGCGGGTGCTCGTGGCGGCGGCGATCGTGGTCGGCGTGTGGGCCGTGGTGCGGTACCGGCTGTACGACCTGAGCCCGGCGCTGGTGGTGGTCGGCACGGTCGTGGCGATCGTGTTCGGCGGGGTCACGTCGTACGTGCTGGGCAGTTCGCTGCGCCGGTGGCGGCAGGTGGACGGGGTGTGGGACACGGAGGCCGCCGAGCCGCCCGCGTCCGCGACCGCCGGGTGGGCCGCGGTGTACGGGAGCGTGCTGCTGCTCGTCGCCGCGGTGGTGCAGGTGTTCTCGCTGCGGTTCACCGGGTGGGAGGCGGTGCTCGGCACGGCGTTGGCGTTCGGCCTGGTGCTGCTGCTGGTGACGACGTGGTGGGTGCCGTTGCGGGCCAGGAGGACCATCGCCACGTCCCTGGTGGAACAGATGTCCATTGTGGACTTCGACCCGGACGGGGTGGCCGAGGCGCTGCTGAAGCGGCTGGAGGGTCACGGGATGCTGTTCAAGTTCCTCACCGAGCTGGACGCGACCGGCAAGCCCCGCCTCAGCGCCGGCGGCCGCCGCGTGGCCCACCGCGCCGCCTACCGCTCCACCACCGGCTCCGACCGCGACTGACCCGCGTGTCGACGCTCCGGTCCCGAGAGTCGAACACTCCGGACCCGGGGGGGTGGGGGGGGGGGGGGGGGGGGGGGGGGTGTGGGGGGGGGGGCGGGGGGGGGGGGGGGGGGGGGGAGGGGAGGAGAAAAAGCCGAGGAAAGAAAGCGCACTCCTTTAGGAGACGGAGGACAACAACAAAAAAACACGAGGCACCCAAC